>NZ_JASDCW010000022.1:0-60962 GCF_030407685.1 Planococcus sp. APC 3906
GAAATTGAACTAGATTGATGCAACTTAAAGTAACTATTTTCAATTAGTAATATAAAGCTGAAAGATTAGAGGTTATGCTATGGTAAAAGTTAATTTAATGCCGAATGAATCAATCATCCTTAAGAGTAAGAATGTAATGCATGGGGGATTAATGGCGAATTATACGGACGAACTTATTCTTACAAATCAAAATATTATACATGTTAAAAAAGGAGTGTTTGGAAATACAAAGAATGTAAAAAAATACCCTTTAAATCAAATCAAAATTTTTAATGGGAAATCTCAGGCCATTTTAGGAAAACAGCGGAATGGTAGTCCACAACTTGAAATTTATTTCCTAAATGGACATGAATTTTTTGGATTTCAGTCTTTGATCAAAAAAGAGGTTGTTCAATGGATAAATGCCATAAGTAAGTTAGTAACGGGACATGAGTCAACCACTGTTCCCTCCGGTTTTGCACTTCTAGGAACCGAGTATTTTTCAGAAACAATTAAAGGAACTGTTGATATTTTTAAAGATACTTTTGGTATTCAATCTAAAAAAATAGATAATAGTGTTTCATCCGAAATGGTAAGTAAAAAATGTATCTCTTGTTCTGCACCTCTTACTGGAAAAAAACTACAAATAATGCATTGCAAGTACTGTGACACAGATCAAGTATTATAAGAGGGAGGTACATTTATATGGGAATTACAACCGCATTTACTGGAGCTATTGTCGGCACTTTCGCGGATCAATGGAAAGATATTATTACTGCCGGAGTATTTGATGAACGCACAGCTATGGCCCCTGGCGTTCGGAAGTCCACAAATAACGGACGTGGGACAAATATGGATGGATCGAGTGTTATTATTTCTAATGGCTCAAAAATCTATGTGCCCGAGAAGACTGCTGCATTTATTTTTAGCGAGTCCGGAATTGAAGACATTATTACAGAAGCGGGCGGATATGAATATCAAAATGGGAAGAGCAGTATATTTAACGGTGACAGTATTGAACAATCGATCTTTAAACAAGTTAAAGATCGTATAGGATATGGTGGTCTTTCTACAGATGAGAAACAAATCACATTTATAAATCTGCGCGAAATCAGAGATATTAAGTTTGGAACCCGCGGAGCCCAAGTCTATAATGACATGTATTACGGAACAGACCTCGAAATATTTGCATATGGGTCGTTTACAATTCAAATTAAAGATGTAGTTAAATTCATAAGAAACTTTGTGCCAGCGAATGTTACGTATTACTCTTTTGATGACATCCAAGTAAGGTCACAAATTCTGTCTGATTTCCTGCAATCATTCACAGTAGTCATAAACTCGCTTTCGAGCACATATAGAATTTCTCAGCTTCCGTCGCAGGGAAATGCTATTTCAAATATGATTACTCATGATTCTGATAATGCGGGTACGTGGGGAGAGCGCTTTGGATTTGAAATCGTTAAGGTTTCCATTGAAAATATCGAACTTACAGATGAGTCAAGAGAACTTGTGAAGCAATATTCTTCTCACAGGATGAATATTAAGGCTTATGACGATGTTTCTCAAAAGGCTTCCAATATTGCGGCACAACAGAAAATTGCACAAGGTATTCAAAACTACGGTCTTGGTGATGCAGGTGGTATGATTTTCGGAATGAACATGGCCCAAGGATTAGGCACTAATGCAGAGCTGAAGAAAACGATGTCCTTTGATGAGCAGATTGAAACGCTTAGGAAATTGAAAGACCTTATGGACGCAGGAATCCTAACGGAAGAAGAGTTTAATACAAAAAAGAAAGAGATTATGGGACTATAATTTACAGCAAAACTTTTTAAAAAAATTGAAAAGATAAAAATAACCCCAAAAAATTCAGTAAAATTAAAAAGATTTTTATAAAAAAAAAGCCAAGAACACCAAGCAAGAGAGAAAACTTGCCTGGCATTCTTGGCTTTTACAGATTCAGAATGAAAAGAAAAAATCCTATTTTATAAACAAAGCTTTTCTAATTAAAAAATTATCGGAAAAGTAAAGATAACGATAGCTGCCCAAATTCCGTAGACCGGCAAATATTTCGTAACGGCATCTTGGATGGTGGAAGGGCCGGTTTTATTTCGCAGAAAACGCAGATAGGAAAGCATGATCCAAATTAAATTGGCCCAAACCAGGATGTTTACGCCTAAAACCGCAAGGCGGTTGGGCGTAATGCCATAAGAAGTCAGCCTGAACATGATGGCGGATAAAGCGACACTGTCGATGATAAGCGCCAGCCCAATCAAGGCAAAATTTACATAATCAGAGATGCTCTTTTTCTCGTCTGAGCCACTTTCGGTGATGGAAAATATGGTGACGGCCAGCACGCCAAGAAGGATGCCATTGAAGATTAGCAGGAAATCACGGTCCAAGAATGGATTTTTCCCCAGCCAAATAATTGCGATGAGATAAGCTATTAATGTTACCAGGACGAGCGGGCTGAAAATCTTCGCTATATACGGGGCAACATTTTTAGCGAGTTTCAGGTTCCGTGAAACCACGTATGCTGTCACGACAGCGAGGGCAGCAGCTCCAAATAAAACGATATTGCTGAAATAGAAGTCTTCGATATTTAATCCGATAAAGCTGAACAGCTGCATGGTAACTGCCGCCAGCAGCATGCCGCTGATTGCCAAACTGGCGTAGAGCATAGCGAAATTCAAATTGAATTTGAGATACGCTAATCGGGTGCTGTCATTGCCGAATTTATTCCCTGCGAATGCAAGGCCAACCAATACCCATAGGAATATCGGGAGATGCAAGTAAGCAAGAATGATGCTGTCTGTATATTCCAAGGGCAGCAGATTGAGATAAACTCCCGAGATTAAGAACAGCAGCACAAGAAAGTACAGAACGCTTTTTTTCGGTGGATTTTTATAAACAAAATAAGCGGCAATAAAGGGAAGCACGCCGAAAGCCAGGTTAATGGGGGCGATTGCCTGCAGTTCGACAAAATGGAAGATGATCCGGGTGCTGATGCCGGCCAGAATTGCTAACATGCCCATGAATAAGAATTCCTTTTGAAGAAAGAAATCTTTTTCTGTAGTTGCCGCTTCCTTAAAATGCAAGCGTTCATGCCAAACGGCAAGAACTGGGGAATCAGGATTTTGTTCGAAAGCCTCTGCAAAATCTTTTTTAAAGTCTTTTGGATCTTCCCTGAACAATCTTTCCAGCTCGGTGGGATCTGAGATATTTTCAATGACCTTATTGTTATTCTCCACAATTTTTCCCTCCTCTACTAATTGTTGTCTCAATTTCCGCTGTCCTTTATGATGTTTATGAATCGAACTAGATTATTTTGACTGTCTCCTTAACTTTTGCCTCTCCATATTTTCAATTTAGTATATTGAGTTTTATGAAAAGCAACCCACATCGGTATTATTAAGTTGATTTTAACAGATTATTTATTGATTAACAATAAATATGTGTTTATTATCATGATATTTTTGTTGTTAAAAAATTAATTTTTAAAAATCTTCCTCTAGTAAGAAGTGCTCTAAAACCTTAAAGGCTCAAAGAGAATTTACAGTCGTAATGGGATTCTGGGTAAAGATTTTAGGATTGAATCTGGCACGCGTATCAAGTGGAGGAAAATGCAAGTGAAGTGAAAATCGTCTTTTCTAAAATAAAAATGAGAAGGAAAGGTGAAGCAGCATGAAAATTATTGTTTTTGGTGCAACCGGCGGTGTAGGCCAATCAGTTGTGAAACAGGCAGTAGAAAACGGTTTTGAGGTCACGGCGTTCGTCCGGAATCCTGCAAAGCTGGAAGTTACACACGCGAATGTGAATGTCATACAGGGCGATGCTCTAAATTCCGCTGAAGTCTCAGCGGCCATCGCCGGACATAAGGCTGTCATATCCTGTTTAGGTTTGGACCAAGGGATGAAGAAATCAACGGAACTCAGCGACATGGCGAAAAACATTGTTGCAGGCATGCAGGAGCATGACGTGAATCGGATTGTCTATACTGCTTCTGCGGGCGTTCATAATGAATTGACAGGTGTAAGCGGGAAACTGATGATGGGAGTACTGAAGAATGCCTTAACCGATCACCGGGCTGCTGTTGATCATATTAAGGCACATGGATTGACCTATACGATTGTGCGGCCGATGGGCTTGACTAACGTGCCTTTTACAGGCGAGTACAGAGAAACTGAATCGGGTGTGCCGGAGAAATCCAAGACTATTCCTCGTGCGGATGTTGCACATTTTATTTTAAAAGCATTGAACAATGCACAATATGAAGACAAATCTATTGGAATTGCGACTTGAACCGCTGCAAAATTCTGCGTAAGATCTCGCTGATTTTCAGTTAGTTGAAATCACGCCCCAGTGCAGAATACAATTCAAAACATGCAGCAAACCTACATGAGGAATCCGTTAAAACCAAGAATTGGGTGGATTCCTTTTGCATGATTATCGGAGTTAGGAAATAACCATATGGAGCGCATTGATATCGGCTATGAAAAAAACGATTTCGATTGGTTCATTTATGATGTTCCACTTTTAAGGAAAATGGAACATCACACAGCAACTTCGGGAGAGAAACTTCAATACCAGCCTGATAAATTGGCTTAACAATCCAAAGATGCCATTACATCAATAAATACTGTTCAAAAGGAACTTCAGACGATAAAGAGAGCTCAATAATCATTGGTGAATGAAGAGAGAGGGTGAAAGAGTCCATGATAAACGATGAAATGAAAGTAATCTTCGAATCCGAAAGATGCTACACAAGACGGTTTGCCGAAAGCGATCTGAATGATTTTGTCTCATACCGCAACGATCCGGAATGGATGAAATTTCAATTCTTTAAAGGGTTATCGCGGGAGGAATACAAAGAAATTCTATTGAAGAGAGCGACCCTGGACAGCGGCGCGCAGTTTGCGATCATCAGGAAAGATGATGAAATTCTCATCGGGGATGTTTTCATTAAAAAGGAAGCTGACACTTTCTGGATTGGCTATACCGTCAGCCCGTCCTTTAAAAGACAGGGTTATGCCTATGAAATAACCCTGGCAATGATCCACTGGATACAGCAGCAAGGCGAATTTAAGATTATGGCCGGAGCGGCGCCGGAAAATATGGCGTCGGTTCAGCTGCTGGAGAAATTGGGGTTTGCGAAGGTGGATGAGGAAAACGGGGAATCCATTTTTTTATTGCATCAACGGGCATAAGGCTCCTTACACAGGACTCCATTGAACAACAAAAATCCAATGATAACTTTTAAGGAGGGCTTAAAAATGATCGGAGAAACGGATTTAAAGTATTTACAGCGTTGTGTGGAATTGGCGGAAATCGCTTTGGACAAAGGCGACGAGCCATTCGGGTCCGTGCTGGTATCAGCTGCCGGCAAAGTGCTGTTTGAAGACCATAACCACGTGGCGGGAGGCGACCATACGCAGCATCCCGAGTTTGCGATTGCGCGCTGGGCAGCAAATAACCTGTCACCGGAAGAGAGAAGCAAGGCGACGGTTTATACATCGGGCGAGCATTGCCCGATGTGTGCGGCGGCGCATGGCTGGGTTGGTCTTGGCCGGATTGTCTACGCCAGTTCGTCGGAGCAGTTGTCGGGATGGATGAGAGAATTGGGCGCACCGCCTGCGCGAGTCCGCAGCCTCGCCATTCGGGATGTCATCGTGGATGCAGAAGTGGCTGGCCCCGTGCCGGAACTGGCGGAGCAAGTGCATGAGCTCCATCGGCGCTTGCACGCGGCAAAGCATTAAACGGGCCATTTCATTGTTTTCGGTATCGTGATGTCTGTTTCATCCGAAATCTTGTTATACTAAAAGGGCACCAAAAGCTTAATACAGCTTTGGATGGTCTTTTTTTTGTGTGCACCACGGATTTTAATCAGGGAGTTGGAATTATAAATGAACAATAAAGATATTGCAGATATTCGCAAACGATTTAAGCTGGATACGGATTTATTGAAAATCGCTGAAATTTACAACGTCTACATCCAGCAGGAAAGCAGTGAAATCTTCCATGAAGAGGGCCGCTCGTTTTCGATGCTGGACCGAGAGCAGCAGGAGCTGTTCCTTGCCAATTTCAAGAAGGTGCTGGGCGGCAAAATGGACGTGAAGCTGTTTGAGGTGAAGTTCCAGCCGCAGGAAGAAGGGCAGGCGGACCATACGCAGCGGCTCCTATACGAAGGACTGGAGGCAGAGGACGCAGCTGAATGGAAAACGAATATGCAGCGCATTGCCTTGAAAATGGTGGAAGAGAAACCGTATGAAAAAGACATGGTCATCACGTTCATTCGGGGGACTTATTTTAAAACGACCAAGCGCCAGGCCGATGAAACAGAAATCGATATGCGCGATGAGGTGTACACGACGCCGTTCATCCTTTGCAGCATGAACGAGACCGAGCTGCCGAAAAGTTCGTTGGTGTTTGATTTTGTGGAAAAAGAATTCAAGTCGAATGTGCTGGTCGACCCGGTCATTAAACTGGCTTCGCCTGTCGGGGGCTTCCTGTTCCCGAGCTTCACGGACAACGCCGCGGATATCCATCACATCGTCTACGCTTCCGGCAAAGCGAATAAACCGGATTTTCAATTTATCGAGAACGTCTTGAACGGCAATGAAATCATGACGGCCGAGGAAGACAAGGCGGTGTTTGAGGAAATCGTCAAAGCCGTCATCGGCGACGAAGTGAATTCGCGGACGCTCGCCGGACTTTATGATGAAATCAACATCATGCTGGAAGTGGAAAAAGAAGCGGAGAAAGAAGATGTGGAAACGCCGGTTTTGGATACGGTGGAAGTGACGCGTGTGCTGAAGGCGAGCGGCGTGAAAGACGTCAGCATCGAAAAAGTGGAGCGGGCGTTCCAGCAGGTCGTTGAAGACCGGAGCTACGAAATGAAAGCGAGCCATGTCGTACCAAGCTATGCCTCGAAATCCATCAAAATCAGCACGAAAGTCGCGGAAATCAAGATCAGCCCGCAAGACTTACGTTACGTCAAAGAAGTCAATTACAACGGCAAGCGCTGCATTTTGATCGAAGTGGAAGAAGACACGATGATTGAAGGATTTAAGCTGCTTGCAGAAGAAGAGCTGGAATAGCAAAAAGAAATAAACCTCATTTAGCCCTGTTGCAGGGAGCTGAATGAGGTTTTTTGTTGAAGATGGAATCACGTCCACCACATCTCACCAACCGATTCCTTCACCATCACCGGCTTCAAATTCTCCACCGCTTTGGTGAAGCCTTCGTTGATCGACATCAACCCGTCTTCGTGCTCGATGCTGACAACGTAATCGTAGCCGTAGAGGCGCAGTGTGCTGATGATGTCGGCCCAGTTTTTTTGGTCATGGCCGAATCCGACCGTCCGGAAATACCAAGCGCGGTCTTTCATCTCGGAATAATCGGTCATGTCGGTCAAGCCGTTTCGGTTCGTATTGGCCTGGTCGATAATGGTGTCTTTGGCGTGGAAATGGTGGATCGCGTTTTCACGGCCGAGTATTTTGATGGCTTCCACCGGATCGATGCCTTGCCACCACATATGGCTCGGGTCCAGATTGGCCCCGATAAATGGGCCGCATGCTTCGCGCAGCCGCAGCATCGTCGCCGGGGTGTGGACGGAAAAACCGCCATGCAGCTCCAAGCCGATTTTCACATTGAGCGATTCAGCCAAGCTGTTTTTATCTTTCCAGTAAGGAATCAGCTTTTCTTCCCATTGCCATTTGAGGACTTCTTGGAAATCATGCGGCCACGCGGCGACGGGCCAATTCGGATAAAGCGCGTGCTCGTGGTCGCCCGGACAGCCGGAAAAGGTGTTGACGACCGGCACGTTCAGTTTCGAGGCCAATTGCATCGTCTTGATAAGCAATTCATCCGCCGGACCCGCAATTTGTTTTTGCGGATGAAGCGGATTGGCATGGCAGCTGAGCGCGCTGATGATCAAGCCGGCATCTTCAATTTGCTGCAGGAACACTTGCTGCTTTTCTTCGTCAGCCAGCAATTCGTCCAATTTGCAATGGGCGTCGCCCGGATAGCCGCCAGTGCCCAGTTCTATTGCTTCGATGCCTTTTGACGAGACATAGGCCAGCATGTCTTCAAAATTTCGATCGGAAAACAATACGGTAAAAACTCCAAGTTTCAATAAATTCCCTCCCATCTCGATTTCTGAATATACTGTCATGTAAACCATTACATTATTAACATATAGAAATAATGCGTTAAAATCAACGTATTTTGAATAAAAAAATACTTATTGACAGATAATTCTGATTAATTTATGATGAAAATGTAATCGATTACATTTCGAAACGAGCGTGTCGAGTCAGAAAGAAGGAAAGAATATGGCAAATATCCAACAAGTGGCTAAGCATGCAGGGGTTTCGGTGGCAACCGTGTCCCGGGTGCTCAATGGCCAAACAACAGTAACGGCAAAAACCAAGCAGAAAGTGGAGGAGGCGATCCAATACTTAAATTACGAACCGAGCATGCTGGGGCGGAATCTGCGGAATTCCGAAAGCCGCATTGTGCTGGTTTTGATCCCGACTATTTCCAATCCGTTTTATTTTGAAATCATCAAAGGGATTGAAAATATGGCGCTGAGCCAGAATTACAGCATATTACTGTGCGAAACGGATTCGAAGCCGGAAAAAGAGGAAATCTATTTCGACTTGCTGCGGAAAAAGATGGCGGATGGAATTATTTCGATGGATCCCGCTGTCAACGTCGAGACCTTGAAGGAACTGGCTGAAAACTACGCCATCATCCAGTGCAGCGAATACGGCGGCGGCATGGATATTCCTTACGTCACGATCGACAGCGAAGAGGCTTCTTACCGGGCCGTTAAGCACTTGATCCAAATCGGGCATCAGAAAATCGCGTTGATGAATTCCGACGAGAAATTCCTCTACGCCCGCGAGCGGCGCATGGGATATGAACGCGCACTCCAGGAAAGCGGCATTCAGCTGAATAAAAACTATATCTCGTATACACAGGAATTGGGCTTTGAACAAGGACAATTGGCGATGAAAAAAATTCTCCATTTGGACGACCGCCCGACAGCGGTGTTTGCAGTCTCGGATTTATTGGCAATCGGGGCTTTGAAAGAAATCAAAGCAGCGGGGCTCCAGGTGCCGCAGGATATTGCCGTAGTCGGGTTCGATAAAATCGATTTCTCCAATATGACGAACCCGGCACTGACGACAGTCGCCCAGCCGATGTACAAGATGGGGACCATCGCTGCGCGGATGCTGATCGACAAGATCCGCGGAAAAGCCGTGGACAGCGTCGTCTTGGGCTTTGAATTGGTCATACGGGAATCGACTACCGGATAAGGCGGCTGAGGCCGGCGCGCTCTGATCAAACGGATTGATGATAGAGCGCTGGTCTTAGCGAAGAAAAAGATTGTGTGCAGGGATTTTAAAAACTTGAAGGGGTGGATAAAGTGAAGAAATTATGGCTCATTCTATTGTCTTTAATTACAATTTTCGGTTTGGCAGCGTGCGGCAGCGACACGGAAAGCGGCGGCGAGACCGGGTCAACGGATGAAGGCGGAGACGAAAAAGTGACGATCGGCATCTCCCTTCCTTCGGCAACGCATGGCTGGATGGGGGCGTTGATCGACAGCGCTGAAAAACAGGCGATGGCTTTAAAAGAAAGCGATGGCATTGAATACGTCATGACCAATGCGGCAGACCCGAACAAACAAGCAAACGATGTCGATGATTTAATCGCGCAGGGCGTTGATGTCATTGTCATGCTGCCGATTGAATCTGCAGCTTTGACGCCGGTCGGCCAAAAGATAAAAGATGCCGGCATTCCGCTCGTCATCGTGGACCGGGAACTTGAAAACGATGCGGCCACGGTCGTCGTCAAAGGGGACAACGAAGGAATCGGCGTCAATGCCGGCAAATACTTCGTGGAGCAATTGAACGGCGAAGGCAAAATCGTTGAAATCACCGGTCCCCCAAGTTCGGTGACCGAACAGCGCGGCGCTGGCTTTAAAGAAGCTGTTGAAGGGGCACCGGGGATGGAAATCATAGCCTCCCAAAGCGGCGACTTTTCAACTGAGAAGTCATTGGAAGTCATGCAGAACATTTTGCAGGCAAACCCTGAAATCGATGCCGTCTTCACGCAAGATGATGGCATGGCATTAGGTGTCTTGCAGGCCATCAAAGAAGCGGGCCGCACGGATATCCAGTTTGTCACAGGTGCAGGCGGAGCCAAAGGTGTCTTTGAAGATATTCAAAACGACGGGCTGATGAAAGCGACGTTCCTTTACTCACCGACAATGGTGGAAGATGCGGTGACCATCGCGGCAGGCATCGCCCAAGGAGAAGATCCGGCTGAAGCGATGGTTGTAAAAGAAGCGACGCAAGTGACAAAAGAAAATGTCGAAGAATATTACGATCCGGAATCTAAATTTTAAACGGACTGCCAGGAAATGCGATGGTTCCATTGCATTTCCTCTTTTCCTATAGGGGGGTAAGACATGGCAATGCATCCTTTTGTGGCAATGAACGGAATTGAAAAATCTTTCAACGGCGTACCGGTTTTGAAAAAGGTGACGCTGGAAGTGGAACGGGGCGAAATCCATGCGCTGCTTGGCGAAAACGGGGCCGGAAAATCGACGCTGATGAATATTTTGGGCGGCATCCACCAGCCGGACAACGGACAGATTTTGATCGGCGGCGAGGAAATCAAACTGGCGAATCCGCACGTTTCGCAAGCGCAAGGCATCAGCTTTATCCATCAGGAACTGAATATGGTCGGCGACCTGAGAGTCTATGAAAACATGTTTCTAGGTTCAGAAATTCGCACCAGATTCGGGTTTTTGAACGTGGAAGAGATGTGCCGCCAAACCCACGAAATTTTGGCGCAGCTGGGTGTTTCCATCGATCCGAAAGAATATGTGCGCAACCTGGCGACCTCTTACAAGCAATTGATCGAGATTTCAAAAGCCTTGCTGCATAAATCGCAGTTGATCATCATGGATGAACCGACAACGTCGCTTGCAGAACATGAAGTGAGCCGCCTTTTTATCTTGATGAAAAACTTGAAAAAGTCCGGCGTTTCCATCATCTACATTTCCCATAAATTAAAGGAAATCCAGGAAGTCTGTGACCGCTACACCGTTTTACGGGATGGCCAGTTGGTGAAGACGGATGTCATGCAAAATGAGAACCTGGAAGTGATCACCAAGTTGATGGTCGGGAAATCCATTTCACAGGATCGGTACGTGCATGAGCACGAGTTTGGCGAACTGGCATTGGAAGTGCAGGGATTAACGAGCACGGGTTTATTCAAAAACATCGATTTTACCGTCCGGCAAGGCGAAATCGTGGGCTTTACCGGGCTTGCGGGCGATGGGCGGACAGAGCTTTTCGAGAGTTTGTTCGGCTACCGGAAAAAATACACGGGCACCGTGAAAGTGAAAGGCAAGTCTGTCCACATCACGCATCCGCGAAAAGCGCTGCGAGCGGGTATGGGCTATGTGCCGAAAGACCGCAAAGAAAATGCCATCATCAAAGACCTCAGTGTGATCCACAATATGAGTTTGTCGTCGATGGGGAATTTCGAGCGCATGGGGTTTATCCAAGACAAAAAAGAGCAGGAGCAATTCAATACGTATAAAAAAGCATTGAACATCAAAGTGCATAATCCGCGCATCACCATCGATAAATTAAGCGGCGGAAACCAGCAGAAAGTCATCATCGCGAAATGGCTCGAAGCGGAAACGGACATCCTGATTTTCGACAACCCGACGCAAGGAATCGATGTCGGCGCGAAACAGGAGATTTACCAGCAGATCTTGACGCTCGCGAAGCTCGGCAAAGCCATCATTATCCTGTCATCGGAAGCCCCGGAAGTGATGCGGATCTGTCATAGCATCCACGTCATGTACCATGGCGAAATCACGGCTCGCTTCACTGGCGACGAAGCGAGCGAAGAGGAAATCATGCATTACGCCACTGGAGCGAAAAGGGAGGGAGAGAAAATTGGCTAATATCGACACAAAAGAATACAGCCCGGAATCGCCGAGCGTGAAAAGCCGGCTGACGTGGCTCTGGTCGGAATACAGTGTCATCATCGCATTCGTCATTATTTACATCGGCGCTTCCGCGATGAACCCCCGATTTCTCGATATCAATAACCAATTGAACATCTTGATGCAGGTTTCGATCATCGGCATCATCGCACTCGGCATGACGGTCGTCATGCTGTCTGGTGGCATCGATTTATCGGTTGGCTCTGTCTTGGCGCTTGCCGGCGTGATTTCCGTGTTGGCATTGAATGCATCCGGCAGCATTTTAGTGGGCGTTTTCACAGCGCTCTTGGTCGGTTCATTCGCCGGATTCCTGAATGGCCTGATGGTCGCAAAAGGGCGAATCGCCTCGTTTATCGCCACGCTCGGGATGATGGCAGGCGCGCGGTCCATCGCGCTTTACATCGCCGAAGGAGGCAGCGTCTCCGGTGAAGTCAGCGGCTTTACGGCAATCGCCAATAATAATTTATGGATTTTCGATTTTCCGGTCATCATTTTCTTCGTGATGGCGGTGCTGATTTATGTCTTGATGCACAAAACCCGCTTCGGCAGGTACGTCTATGCCTTGGGGTCGAATGAAAAAGCGGCGATGCTGTCAGCAATCCGCGTGGACCGCATCAAAATCGGCGTGTATACATTGATCGGCACGCTCGTCGGCATCGCGGCGGTCATTGAAACGTCGCGCCTGAATTCGATTTCGTCTTCCAGTTCGGGATCGCAATACGAACTCGACGCCATTGCGGCCGTCATCATCGGCGGCACGCGCATGACCGGCGGACGCGGAAAAATCATCGGCACGATTTTCGGCATCCTGATTTTGGGTATCCTGAATAATATGATGAACCTGATGAACGTTTCGCCCCATCTCCAAGGATTCGTCAAAGGCTTGATCATTATCATTGCAGTCGTGTTCCAAAAAAGAGAGTAGGAGGAAATCCGATGGGCATCAAAGTAGGCATTATCGGGTGCGGGTCCATCACCAAAATGCGACACGCACCGGAATATTCAGCAAATCCATATGTCGATGAAATCGTCTTTTACGACCGCAACCTCGACCGTTCTGAAGCGATGGCGGCGATGTTCGGCGGCATGGTCGCAGAAAGCGTCGAGGAATTGTACGCCGATCCCGACATCGTCGCCATCAGCGATTGTTCGTCGAATGAGCATCACCATGTATTCTCCACCCAGGCATTATTGAGCGGAAAGCACGTGCTGTGCGAAAAACCAATTTCCCTGACGGTCGAATACGCCCAAGAAATTCTGGCCGCCCAGAAAACTTCCGGCAAAAAACTTATGGTCGACCACAACCAGCGTTTTACTCGTGCACACCAAAAAGCACGCGAAATCATTGCCAGCGGCGAGCTCGGCAAGGTGCTGACGTTCCGCACCGCATTCGGGCATTCAGGGCCGGAAGCCTGGGGCATCAATAAAACCAAATCCACCTGGTTCTTCAAGAAAGAACGGTCCGGATTCGGCGTCGGCGGCGACCTCGGAATCCACAAAATCGATTTGCTGCATTATTTGCTCGACGACCAAATCGTCCAAGTCAGCGCGTTCCAAGGCGCGCTGCACAAAGAGGACGAGAACGGCGAAGCAATCGAAGTCTGCGACAATCTCGTGTGCAGTTTGGTAACCGAAAAAGGGCGCCTTGGAAATGCCGCCTTCTCCTGGACGTATTACGGAGAAGAAGACAATAGCACCGTCGTCTATTGCGAAAAAGGCATCATGAAAATCTACCACGACGACGAATACCAGCTTCAAGTCATCATGCAATCCGGCGAAAAAATCAATTACCAGCTGGAAGCGATCCAAACCAACGACAACCAGACAAAAAGCGGCGTCATTGACGCGTTCATCGACGCCATCCGCTTGGATCAGGAGCCGATTGTCACAGGCGAAGACGCACTCCGCTCGCTGAAAGTCGTGTTAGGCATCATGGAAGCCGCCGAAACCAAACGCGTCGTCACAATCGAAACAGAATCTCTACTTTATAAATGAATAAAACCCCTGGCTGCCCGCTTTTTCTTAAAGCGGACAGCCGCTTTTTTGTAGAGGAGGTCTTTTGATTTTTAGATTTCTTTTAAGATACTCCGCAAAACTGCCTAGCTTGCGACGAAGTGCGCAGCATTGCAACGCACTTCAATATCTCGAAGCTGTAGCGATGCAGAGACAGGAGCCGTAAGGTTTTATCGGCAGTTTTACTCTGTATCTACAAAATAGCAGATCCAGGTTAGTTTATTTATTTCTAAAAAAGCTTATCCAGCGGAGGCGCGGCCAAGGACTGGACAAGGAAATGGCCAAATGGAATTTGGGTCATTTCCTTTGCTTCGAAGCTAGCGCAGCGATGCAACGCACTTTCATGTCCCGAAGCTAGCGAAGCGTTGCAGGGACAGAAGCAGAAAGTTCTTAATGAGACGGGTGTTCTTCCCGGCTCATTATGTGAGCCATGCCCAGAGCGTCTTGAGCGACTTTCTATACGCAACCTCCATAGTTTTTTCATTAATCTCAAAAAAGAAAAAATCCTTTCTCACATTTGCAACCTTATTGCTGTTCAGTCTATATCTACTTTAGTATAATTCTAATGTAAGAATTATAATCTGCCGTAGCAGTACCCAGCAGTAATGTTAAGGATAGAAGTTCACCATTTTCATTATCATTAGGAGGGTTTAACAGATGGAAAACAACGATCAAAAGCGTCACACAGCTGCATCCGATGCACAATGTCCGATCACGGGCGCAGGAGGCGGACAGCCAACCGACCAAACAGGCGGGCACAGAGACAGTGCCATTACAACTTCGAACAAACCAGGCAAAACCCAAAATAAAGACTGGTGGCCGAATATGCTCAACGTGGGCATTCTGCATCAGCACGATAAAAAATCGAATCCGCTAGGTGAAGAGTTTGATTACAAAGCGGAATTCGAGAAATTGGATTACGATGCATTGAAGCAAGATCTTCACGCTTTGATGACCGACAGCCAAGACTGGTGGCCGGCAGATTACGGCCATTACGGCGGCTTGTTCATCCGTATGTCATGGCATGCTGCAGGAACGTATCGGAACACGGACGGCCGCGGAGGCGGTTCGACCGGAAACCAGCGTTTTGCACCGCTTAACAGCTGGCCGGATAACGTAAACTTGGACAAAGCGCGCCGTTTGCTGTGGCCGATCAAGCAAAAATACGGAAACAAAATTTCCTGGGCTGATTTACTTGTCTTGACGGGCAACGTGGCACTGGAATCAATGGGCTTCAAAACCTTCGGATTCGCTGCAGGCCGTGAAGACATTTGGGCACCGGAAGAAGACGTATATTGGGGCAATGAAAAAGAATGGTTAGCGGATAATCGTTATTCCGGGGACCGCGAATTGGAAAACCCGTTGGCAGCCGTACAAATGGGCTTGATTTACGTCAATCCGGAAGGTCCGAACGGCAAGCCGGATCCTCTTGGAAGTGCAGTCGATATCCGCGAGACATTCGCGCGCATGGGGATGAATGACGAAGAGACGGTTGCGTTGATCGCAGGCGGACATACTTTCGGCAAAGCCCACGGCGCTGGAGATCCTTCCAACGTAAGTGACGATCCGGAAGCAGCAGTTATCGAAAACCAAGGATTGGGCTGGAAGAGCTCGTACGGTTCAGGAAAAGGCCGCGATACGATTTCAAGCGGTATCGAAGGTGCATGGACGGCCAACCCAACGCAATGGGATAACGGCTATTACGAGCAATTATTCGGCTACGAGTGGGAATTGACGAAATCTCCTGCAGGCGCTTACCAATGGACGGCAAAAGATCTGCCGGAAGACCATATGGCACCGGATGCAGAAGATTCGTCGATCAAAGTAAAAACGATGATGACAACGGCTGATATGGCGTTGCGCATGGATCCTGCTTATGAAAAAATTTCCCGCCGTTATTATGAAAACATGGAAGAGTTCCAAGATGCCTTTGCCCGCGCGTGGTTCA
This sequence comes from Planococcus sp. APC 3906, assembly GCF_030407685.1. NCBI lineage: Bacteria > Bacillati > Bacillota > Bacilli > Caryophanales > Caryophanaceae > Planococcus > Planococcus sp. APC 3906. The sequence continues at coordinate 15,981 of NZ_JASDCW010000022.1, forward strand.
AGCTTCTCCACCGTGACATGGGACCAAAAGAGCGTTACTGGGGACCAGAAGTTCCAACAGAAGAATTGATCTGGCAAGATCCAGTACCGGAAGCACCAGGCACTTTAAAAGACAAGGAATTGGATGAGCTGAAAGTGAAGATCCTTGAAAGCGGACTGAACCCGCAGCAATTGGTCAAAACAGCTTGGGCTTCTGCCAGCACATTCCGTAATTCAGACAAGCGCGGCGGTGCCAACGGAGCACGCATCCGATTTGCTCCTCAACGCGAATGGGAAGTAAATGAGCCAGAAGAATTAGCGAAAGTTCTTGCCTTCTACGAGCAGCTGCAAGCAGAAACCGGCAACAAAATCAGCATCGCTGACTTGATCGTGCTCGGAGGAAACGCTGCGATTGAACAAGCGATAAAAGCAGCTGGCTTCGATCTTGCCGTTCCTTTCACGCAAGGCCGTGGAGATGCACTCGAAGAACAAACTGATGCAGAAAGCTTCAAAGTGCTGGAGCCGATTTCAGACGGTTTCAGAAATTACCAGAAGAAAGAATACGCAACAAGCCCAGAAGAAATGCTGCTTGATAAAGCGAGCTTGCTTGGCTTAACAGCTCCGGAAATGACTGTATTAGTCGGCGGCATGCGCGCATTCGGCGCCAATTACCAAGGAGCTACTGAAGGAATCTTGACCGACAAACTCGGCGTGCTGACAAACGATTTCTTCGTTAACTTATTGGATATGAACATCGAATGGACACCAGCAGAGTTCAATAAATACGAAGGCAGATACCGCGGTACGGAAGAAGTTGTCCGCACTGCAACACGTTTTGACTTGGTATTCGGCTCGAACGCAATCCTGCGTGCCATTGCTGAAGTATACGCACAAGACGACAGCAAAGAAAAATTCGTTCGCGATTTCATCAAAGCTTGGAACAAAGTGATGAACGCAGACCGTTTTGATCTTGTAAACAAATAAGCAAAAATCCTGGCCAGGAGCAACACGCTGGCCAGGATTTTTTAATAGTACGGGGATATTACATACTCCATATAGCAATAAGCAAATCGCAAAAAAGGCCGGGCCATTTTGTTTTTTAGCTGATTACAAGGTGTCATGAGATATTCAGAAAAATAATCAGAACAGAAAAAAGAGACAGAAGACAGCCTTTACTGCCATTCTGTCTCCTATCGATTTAAAAGAGAATTTTCAGTGCCTTTTGTGGAGAAGGGCACTGTTTTTTATATTTTGCAAAACAAAGGCGTTATTTAACTTTAATAACGATTTTTCCGCGAGCATGATGAGTTTCACTTAACGCATGTGCAGCTTGAAGTGATTTTTCATTAAAATCAAAAGTTTCGCCAATCACTGCTTTTAATTTCCCGGCCTCATACAAATCAGCTAGCTTCTGCAATTGTTCACCTTTTGGATCAAGCCATAAGAAACCTGCTTCAACTTCATACTTTTGCGCCTCTTCTTCATTTGGCGGTGCAGCAATCGAAACCAATTTGCCTTTTGGTTTTAGAACTTTATAGCTGTTAGACTGAACTTCTCCGCCCATTGAATCCAAAACAAAATCATAATCATGCAGAATTTGGCTGAAATCTTCCGTTTTGTAATTAATCACTTGGTCTGCACCCAAGGATTTCACAAACTCTTCATTTTCTTCGCTTGCTGTCGTTGTGACATAAGCACCGAGTGATTTAGCGATCTGAATCGCAAAGGTTCCAACTCCGCCAGCTCCTGCATGAATAAGAACCTTGTCATCTTTCTTTACGCCTGCAAAGTCTACCAGGCATTGCCACGCAGTGAGCCCTGCCAGGGGAATAGCCGCAGCTTCCTCGAAACTCATTGAAGCGGGCATTTTAGCGAGCAAGTTTTCATCCACTGGTGCATATTCAGCGTAAGTGCCCTGTCTTGTTGTGGCTGGCCGTGTAAAGACGCGCTCACCTACTTCAAAGTTTCTTACGTTGCTTCCTTTTTTCACAATAATTCCTGCAGCATCCCAACCGAGGATAATCGGAAATTCAAATGGCAGCATATCGGTTAAATACCCTGCACGAACTTTCCAATCGATCGGGTTAATGGAGGTTGCATGAATCTCCACTAACACTTGATCTTCGTGAATTGAAGGTTGGTCTACTTCTCTTTCTTGTAACACATCTTTATCTCCATATTGGTCAATGACAATTGCTTTCAAGTGATGACCTCCCTGTATTTTAGCTGGAACAGTTCCTGATCTGTTTTCCCATGAAAAAGCAGGTTAACAGAAATGTTTGGCTCCAGCTGATTAGTAGAAGAGTAACAAAAATAGAAAAGCGCCGTCAATATTCCTGATTCCTGCGCGCCATTAAAGAGGGAGAGGCCTTTCAAAATATGATTATGAATCAAAAACCTTAAATTTCCATGGGAAAATCAGTGTAAATTCAAAATAAATGAAAAATGTGTTTGACAGGAGAGCCAATGTCAAATACTATCGTTAATATGTAAAAAAATTAAATAACTTATCAAGAGAGACTGAGGGACAGGCCCTGTGAAGTCCAGCAACCATCATGTTTATGAGAGGTGCTAATTCCTGCAGGGTGTTTTTCATTCTGAGAGATAAGAAATTGGTCGAGCCTCTTTCCTATTTGAAAGAGGCTTTTTTGCATCTAAAAACAGGGAGATCACACGCACGTTCCGCAAGAATAATAACAATAAGACAGAGAAAAGGGGCTTGAACATGAAAAGAAATCATTATTTATTCGTATCATTGTTTTTATTAGCAGCAGGCACACTCGGCGGCTGTTCGTCAAAGGAAGCGACAAGCGCAACGGGCGACCAAGTGATTTTGGTAGGGACGCAGAATGATTACCCGCCATTCGCCTTTGCGGACGACAACAATGAGTTGACCGGCTACGACATCGAAGTGGTCAAAGCGATTGATGAACAATTGGACGGCTACGCATTCGAGTTTGTCGCCGTGCCGTGGGACAGCATGTTTCTTGCTTTGGAGTCCAATAAAATCCAGGCAATCGCCGACCAGGTAGCTAAGACGCCTGAACGCCAGGCAAAATACTTGTTCACCGATGAATCTTATTTTGCCGCTGAAACGGTCATTGCCGTGAAATCGGGAAGAGAAGACATCCAAACGATCGAAGATCTGGAAGGCAAGGCGGTCGGCGCATTAGCGGGCGATTCGTATACGCTTTTGCTGGAGGAATACAACGAAACGGCGAAAACCCCGATCGACTTGAAATACAGTGAAAGCGGCAACCCTTCGGAAATTCTGCAGGATGTCCAAAATGGCCGTGTGGATGCTTATGTCAATGATCCGATTATGATCGATGCGGTGTTGGAAAAGAACGATTTGGGCGTCGAGATCGTGGGCCAGCCCTTGGTCAATGATGACATGGGCATTGTCTTGAAAAATGGCGAGCAGGGCGAAGAGTTGAAAGCATTGGTAGACCCGATCCTGGAACAGCTTAAACAGGACGGCACCTTAGCAGAACTATCGGAAAAATGGACTGGCGGAGAATATATTCCTGAATAGGTTCGTGGAAGGAAAGAGAAAATGGAGAATTTACTGGATCTGAATTTTTTAATCGAAAGTTTTCCTGCCATTGTTTCCCGGCTGCCCATTACGATCGGGATAGCGGTCGGCTCCTTGGTTTTGAGTTTGTTTATCGGCGTGTTTACAGCATTGATCAAAATATACAAAGTTCCGGTATTAAGCGTAATTTCATCGATATACGTTTCGTTTATCAGGGGAACGCCTTTGCTCGTTCAAATCTACCTCGTGTTTTACGGCATACCGAAAATCATTTACTTTTTGCAGATCGAATACGGCTGGCTGCAATCGGCAGACGTCAATAGCATAGCGCCTGAAGTCTATGCGCTGCTGGCATTTTCCGTCAACCTCGGTGCGTATTTATCCGAAACGATCCGGTCCGCCATCGAATCGGTGGACCGCGGACAATTTGAAGCCGCGAAAGCGATCGGCATGAGCCCGACGGCGATGATGCTGAAAATCATTTTCCCGCAGGCGTTGGCCGTCGCGATACCGAACCTCGGCAATATGTTCATCAGCACGATCAAGGACACGTCGCTTGTGTTCATCATCGGGGTCATCGACATTATGGGGCAAGCCAAAATTCTCGGTTCACGCGGCTTGGCATTTTTTGAAGTGTATATTGCGGTATCCATTGTTTACTGGATTCTTTGCATCATCGTGGAGCGGGTGCTCGTGAAAATAGAGAAGCGGGCGCGCAGATATGAAAGAGGGATTGCGGCATGATCAAGTTAGAAAACATCCACAAATACTACGGCAGCCAGCACGTCCTGAAAGGAATCGACCTCGAGGTCTCGAAAGGCGAGATTGTTTCGATTTTGGGGCCAAGCGGATCGGGGAAATCGACGCTGCTGCGCTGCATCAATTTCCTGGAACAGCCGACGAGCGGCATCGTGGAAATCGGCGGCAAAAGAGTAGACGTCGAATCCGCCAGCAAAGCAGATGTGTTCGCGCTGCGGACGTCGACCGGAATGGTCTTTCAACAATATAATTTATTTAAAAATTTGACCGTGCTGGACAATGTCATGATTGGGCTTACGAGCGTCAAGCAATTGAAAAAAGACGAAGCAAAAAAGAAGAGCCTGGACATCCTGGAGCGGGTCGGATTGACGAACCGGCTCAGCCATTACCCGGCACAATTATCCGGCGGCCAGCAGCAGCGGGTGGGGATTGCCCGCGCGCTTGCGCTGAATCCCGAAGTTCTATTGTTCGATGAACCGACATCTTCACTTGATCCGGAGCTGGTTGATGAAGTGTTGGCCACGATCAGAGGCGTAGCAGCGACCGGGAAGACGATGTTCATCGTGACCCATGAGCTCCAGTTCGCCCGTGAAATCTCGGACCGCGTCATTTTCATGGAAGACGGCGTGATTGTCGAAGAAGGAACGCCCGAACAGCTTTTCACGCAGCCGAAAGCGGAAAGAACAAAGCAGTTTTTAAGTAAAGCAAGCCGGAATAAATAAAAAGGATCAACGAGCTTGGATATGGGAAGGATGTTTTGGAATGAACCCAATCGAACAAATTTTGAAAAGCTTTCCTATCGTCATACTTGACGGGGCAATGGCGACGGAGCTTGAAAATTACGGCTGCAATTTAAACGACCGTTTATGGTCAGCGAAAGTGTTGATGGAAAATCCGGAATTGATCAAGAAAGTCCACCTCGATTATTTTCAAGCCGGCGCGGATTGCGCGATTACGGCGAGTTACCAGGCGACGATCGAAGGCTATAAAGAAAAAGGGCTGACGGCTGAAGAGGCGGCGGACTTGATCACAAAATCGGTGAGGCTGGCACAAGAAGCGCGCGATGAATTTTGGGCGGAGCTGGACGGCCAATCGTCCCGGCCGAAACCACTGGTGGCCGCATCCGTCGGCCCCTACGGTGCATTTCTTTCGGATGGCTCGGAATACCGCGGCGATTACGGCGTAGGCAAAGAGGAGCTGAAGGAATTTCACAGAAGCCGGATCGAGCTGCTGGTTGAAGCCGGCGCGGATATTTTAGCGTGCGAGACGATTCCTTCATTACTGGAGGCGCAAGCGATTGTAGAAGTGCTGACGGAATTTCCGGGCGTCTACGCGTGGATCTCTTTCAGCGCGAAAGACGTCCTCCACATCAGCAACGGGGAAACGGCTGCGGAATGCGCCAGATACCTGGATGGCCAGGAGCAGGTGGCGGCAATCGGCATCAATTGCACCGCGCCTCGGTTTGTCGAGTCGTTGATCAAGGAAATCGCACGCGAGACAGCGAAGCCGATCATCGTTTATCCGAATTCCGGGGAAGCCTACGATCCTGCGAGCAAGACGTGGGATGGAAAGGCGCTTGAACAGCGCTACAGCTCCCTTAGCCAAGTTTGGCATAGAGCGGGAGCAACTGTTATTGGCGGCTGTTGCAGGACCTCTCCGCAAGATATCGAAGGCATTGCGGCGTGGGTGCGCAATTCATAGGTTGAAAAAAGAAAAGGAAGGTTCTTAAGCGCCAGGTTATGTGCGTATAAGGACCTTTCTTTTATTGGATTTAACGGAGAGGCCGATAAAGCTTTCCGCTTTATAACGCGCTTTAAATAGTTTATAATTGGAAGTTGGTAGCAGATATTTAATGTAAATCGCCAATATGGATTATGATAAACTTATAAAAAAGGCAGAAGAGCTGTACAGCCCGGCAAGGCGTGCATCTTGATCTGCAAATATACGGGATAAGGAAGGGTATAATGAGCAACCGACATGAAAAAACAGATGTTATCTTAATTGGTGCGGGAGTCATGAGCGCAACTTTGGGCGCAATGCTTAAAGAAGTGGCACCGGAATGGGAAATCAAAGTGTTTGAGAAGCTCGAAAAAGCGGGGGCGGAAAGCTCCAACGAGTGGAATAATGCGGGTACGGGGCATGCGGCGCTGTGCGAGCTTAACTATACACCCGAAAAACCGGATGGCTCTGTGGAAATCAGCAAAGCGATCAAAATCAACGAGCAATTCCAGCTGTCGAGACAGTTCTGGTCCTATTTGGTAGAAAACAAGCGGATCAGCAACCCGCAGGACTTCATCATGCCGATTCCGCATATGAGCATGGTGCAGGGGGAAAAAGACGTGCGTTTCTTGGAGAAACGTTTTGAAGCGCTGTCTACGAACCCGCTGTTCAAAGGCATGGAATACTCAGCCGACCCTGAAAAACTGAAGCAATGGATTCCGTTGATCATGGAAGGCCGTACATCGAACGAACCGATTGCAGCAACCAAAATCGACTCCGGAACAGACGTCAATTTCGGCGCGCTGACGGAAATGCTGTTTGACCACTTGCAGCAGAAGAATGTCGAGATCAATTACAACCACAGCGTCAAAGACATCAAACGCACGAGCGAAGGCCTTTGGGAAGTCAAAGTCCAGAACCTCGCTGACAATAGAATCGAGTACCACACAGCGAAATTCATCTTTATCGGCGGCGGCGGCGGAAGCTTGCCATTGCTGCAAAAAACCGGAATTCCGGAATCCCGCCACATCGGCGGATTCCCGGTCAGCGGGCTGTTCCTGGTCTGCACGAACCCGGAAATCGTCGAACAGCACCACGCGAAAGTCTACGGCAAAGCGAAAGTCGGCGCACCGCCGATGTCCGTGCCGCATTTGGACACGCGCTTTATCGACAACAAGAAATCCTTGCTGTTCGGGCCATTTGCCGGCTTCTCGCCGAAGTTCCTGAAAACAGGTTCGAACATGGACTTGATCGGGTCGGTTAAACCGAACAACGTCTTCACGATGCTTGCAGCAGGGGCGAAGGAAATGTCATTGACGAAATACCTTGTCCAGCAAGTCATGCTGTCAAACGAAAAACGCGTCGAAGAACTGCGCGAATTCATCCCGACTGCGAAACTTGAAGACTGGGATGTCGTCGTGGCAGGCCAGCGCGTACAGGTCATCAAAGACACTGAAGCGGGCGGCAAAGGCACATTGCAATTCGGCACCGAGATCGTCAGTGCCGCTGACGGTTCGATCGCTGCATTGCTCGGCGCTTCTCCAGGCGCTTCGACGGCTGTCCACGCGATGCTTGAAATCTTCGACAAATGCTTCCCTGAACACAAGCAGGAATGGGAGCCGAAGATCAAAGAAATGATTCCTTCATACGGCACAGCGCTTGCTGAAAATCCGGCGCTGTTCGAAGAAATCCACGCGGCTACAGCGAAATCGCTGGGCTTGAACGAAACAAACGTGACTGCGTCTCCAGTTTCCGGCGCACAAGCGGCATTGGTCAACGAAAAAGCGTAAATGTTGCGGTAAACTCAGTACAACCCATAAAAGGCTGTTTGACCTCCAAACTCATGGAGGCCAAGCAGCCTTTTCGCTTCTCTTTCCACGCAAAACCACCTCTGATTTCGGTACCGAGTCGAAGGTGGTTTAAGGCAGTTGAATGGCTCTTATTCGTGTTTTTTTAAAAAGGCCAGCGTTTCATCGATAATGCGCTGCTGGTCGTTGTCAAGTGTCGCAACGTGGTAGCTGTCGGGCATCTCGATGATGGTCTTTTCTGTAGAAGCAATCCGTTCATAGATCATCTGCGCGTTATTGGGCGGAACTACATGATCTTCCGGCGACACGAAAATCAGCGCCGGGCATTGAACCTTCGGCAAGCCGTCGCGCACGATGTCCATGAACGCCAAGATCTGCTTGACCGAGGCAACCGGCGTTTTGTCATAAGCCAATTCCACGATGCCCGCTTTTTTGATGTCTGAGCCGATGGCGTCGAGGAAACGAACATCTTCCTGCAAGTCGTGGACAGACTTCATCGCCGGCACATCCACTGCCGCATTGATAAGGGAAATGGCGCGAATATCCGGATGCCGCTGCGCCATATAAAGCGCGAGCGTGCCGCCCATCGACAAACCGGCCATGAAAATAGTGTCGCACCGTTCGGCTAGCCATGCGTAAGCCTCTTCGATCGATGCGATCCAATCCTGATAAGTCGTGCCTTCCATCTCTTCATGATGTGTCCCGTGCCCGTGCAGACGCGGAACAATAACCGTATAACCTTCCCGGGCGAATGCCTCGCCAAGCGGCCGCATGCTTTGCACTGTTCCTGTAAAGCCGTGTGAAACGAGTATCCCTGTGCGGCTGCCTTCTACTGCATAGGGCTCTGCACCGCTTAACACTTCAAAATCTCTTGCCATTAGCCATCCTCCTTTTGCTTGATGTTATTTACTTCGTTGCCGGTTTCACGAATCCCTTTTCGCCTATACCCGTGGGTGTTTTTTGAGAGGAAAGAAATTCATGGCAAAATGAAAACGCCTGGATAGAGAATCCAGGCGCTTTTCAGGTGTTCTTATGATTTGAAGAATGGCGTTTTTTTCAATGCGATCGCCACTGGAATCGCGACCAAAAGACCCACGACGTTTTGTACGATATTGCCCGGAATCGAAGCGGCCGGCACGACAAAATTTCCGTAGATGATCGCTTCACCGACATAATAGACAGCCAGCATAACCGGAATCGAGGCGATTGCCGCTAGGATATTGAAGCGGACGCTGTTGCCGGCGCGGCCATTCGACCAGGCGATTTTGCCGACCAGGTAGCCCTGCAAACCACGCGCGACGATGGTGATCGGCGCCCAAAGCGTCCAACCGGATACCAAATCGAACAAGCCCATGCCGACGGCGCCTGCAATCGCCGCTTTTTTAGGCCCGAAAACGAGGGCGATGATGAAGAGCATCGCTGTTCCAAGGTGGACCAAGCCGCCATTCGCCGTGATCGGCAATTTGATGTTCAATAATAATGTAGCTACGAAGACGAGAGCAATGGACATTGATGTCAAAATGAGATTGAATGTGCGCTTACTGGAATAAGACGCTACAGGAGCTGTTTTTTGCATAGCCATAACCTTCCTTTTCTTAAAAGGCCGGGGAACCCGCATGACGCTGGTGTTCCGCTGCTTTTTGTTTTAAATTTACTGCTAACATTAGCAGAGGTCTGGCGTAGTGGAAAGTATCAATTTACGATAAAGTTTAGGGGTCAGTTTGATATGGACGTACAGAAATAGGAAAAGATCGAAGAAGGCGGCAGCGATATTTATTGACACAGCTGGCGCCATGCCTTATTGTTAAAGACGCGATGAGCTCGTTTACGTAAGACGGACAAATACTCCTTTTAGGAACACGTTGTGAACCGTGATTTGGACGCCGTAAAGCAGCACCTTACCTCCGGGTAGGGTGCTTTTTCTATTCTATGGATAAAAAATAAGCCAGGATTGGCAGCATAATCGCTGTCGATCCTGGCTTTTTCATTTTTCCCCTTATTATTTAACTAAAATAAACGCAGCCAGAAGCAGAAATATTGAAAGGGATTGGCGGACTTTTCTAGCAGTTATTTGTAAAAAGGGATAAAATAGCAGGAAGGCGTTGAATCGAATGATGCCTGTGATGGGAGACCATAAGTATGTTAGCGGAACAAACCCGATATTCCAGACTTGCCAATATAACAAAGATCATCAATACGAAGCTGGAACTGCGTGAGGTGCTGCAGCATGTCACACAGGCGATTTCAGAAGAGATTGTGCAATGCAGTTCAGTGGGGGTTTTCATGGCCCAAAATGACGGGACATTCCGCGCTGTTGCGGGAAAACCGGATGTCATCAACGGGCAAAAGCTCGAAACGCAGGTGATTGACCCGGCTACAGATATGTTGGCCAAACAAGTGATTGAAACGCGGAAAACGATTTACATTCCCGATACTTTAAAAGACGAGCGGCCAGACCGCACGCCGGTCGAAGCTTTCGAAGTGAAATCGCTGCTGGCGCTGCCAATTTGCTTCGAGCAGGAATTATTCGGTTTGGTTTTCTTATTCGATTTCGGCAAGCCGATGTATTTGACGGAATCGGAAATTCAAAGCGTGGAAGCGTACGTCAATATGGCAGCAGTCGCCATCCAGAATGCAAAAACGTTCAAGCAAAAAGAAGAGCTGATCGCTGAAAATCAGCTTCTGCTCAATGTGGCCCGTGAGTTGTCGATGTGCTCGTCGATCCAGCAATGTTTGGACAAATGCTTCCATTACTTGGCGAAAATCCTGGGCAGCGAAAAAATCATCGCCCATCTATTGGAGCCGGTGGAGAAAAAGACGGTCGGCCTTACCAAGGTCAACAAAAACTCCGATTGGACAGAAGCAGAGTGGAGCAATAAGCTTGCAGCCGCTGACCCATCCCGAAGCTACGGGGAGTTGGCGGAAGAAGCGATCGCGTCTAAAAAAGTCATGCATATTCCCGGCGAAGGAGGTAAAGGGCTGTTGCTGATTCCGCTGGTGTCGATGGGCGAAGCGCTGGGGGTCATTGCGGTGGCCGAAGCGGAAGCTGCGGGCTACGATGATTCCCGGGTCCAGATGGCACAGTCGATCGTCGACACGACGGCTCCGACATTTTCGAATTTATTGCATATGGACCAGCTTGAGAACATGGTCGAAGAACGGACGAGTGAGCTTGAGAACGCCAACGAAAAAGTGGCGAGCGTCATTGAAAGCATCACGGACGGCTTTTTCGCGTTGAACAAGGACTGGGAGTACATTTATATCAATAAACACCAATTCCTGCCGCATAACAAAACGGCGGAAGAAGTGATGGGCAAGAATATGTGGGAAGTATTCCCGAGCGCTGCAAAAACGGCGATGTATGAAGAATTCCACCGCGCGATGAATGACCGGGTGCCGGTGCATTTCGAAATCGATTCGTTGGAGGATTATTGTTTTGAGGCAGTGGCATACCCTTACGATGAAGGCATTTGCTGCATGCTGAAGGATGTCACGGAAAAAAGGAAGTACGAGAAGGAGTTGAAGCGGCTCGCCAATTTGGATCTGATTGGCCAGATGGCAGCGGGCATCAGCCACGAGGTCCGCAATCCGATGACGACTGTTCGGGGCTTTCTTCAATTGCTGGAGCAGGAAGAGGGGCTTCAGGAGCACGCAGGGCATTTCAACCTGATGATCGAGGAATTGGACCGTGCCAATGCCATAATTACGGAATTCCTGTCGGTCGGGAATACGCGGACATCTGAAGTCCAGATGTCGAACTTGAATTCAATCATCGAGGGCATTTCCCGGTTGATCAAGATTGATACATCCAACCAACGCAAAGAGATTGAAATCGAGACCGAAGAAATTCCGGAGCTGCCGCTGAATCATAACGAAATCCGGCAATTGATCCTCAATATTTGCCGCAATGGCCTCGAAGCGATGGAACCAGGGGGGCTGCTGTACATCAGCACCTATTACCGGGTGGACGAAAATTGTGTCGTGCTTGCTATACAAGACCAAGGGGAAGGGATACGGCCTGAGGTTATGGAGAAGATCGGAACACCGTTCTTCACGACAAAAGACGATGGCACGGGGCTTGGGATGGGTATCTGCTACGCCATCGCTGCCCGCCACAATGCCAAAATCGAAATCAAGACGAGTACGGAAGGCACGACCTTCTTCACCAAATTTTACTTGTAGAAGAATCCGGTCCTGTCAGTCGCTGCCACCGCCGCAGTCGGAAGAAGAGGATTCGCTGCTGTAATAATGGCTGGAGCTTCCTGAACTATTGTCCGGATGATCAAAATGGTGAGGAGAATGTTTTATTTTATTTTTTCGCCAATCGAGCAATACTGCAAAACCGATAACCGAGACGAGCGGAACGAAAAACCACATCATGAAAATCACTCCTTCATCAATTTGTAAGGATTGGAAAAGGCCTTCGGTTTTATTTACGGCCAGCGCTTGGGGAAGTTTCAGTTTAAGTAGGAAAAAGAACACTATTGTCTGAAAAGGAGACTGTATATGAGATTTGGCATTATCGGAACGAATTGGATTACGGATCGAATGATTAAAGCAGCGCGGGATTTGCCGGAATTCAGCATCGGCGCCATCTATTCGAGAACAGAAGAGACGGGCAAAGCATTTGCCGAAAAGTACGGCGTCGCACATGTCTATACGGATTTAGCTGAGATGTACGACAGCGGAACGATTGACGCGGTTTACATTGCATCGCCGAACTCGTTTCACGTGGAACAAAGCGTCTTGGCAATGAAACACGGTATCCACGTGCTTTGTGAAAAGCCTGCTGCGCTATCGGCAGAAGAATACGACTTGGCTGTTGAGGCCTCGCGCACGTATGGCGTGCTGTTCATGGAAGCGATGAAGTCGACCGTAACACCGACTTTCCTCAACGTGAAAAAGAACTTGGACAAAATCGGTCCGCTGCGCCGCTTCGTTTTCCATTACAACCAGTATTCGTCGCGCTATGATAAATACAAAGAAGGCATTATCGAGAATGCGTTTAAACCGGAGCTCGGTAACGGCGCCAAGACCGACTTGGGCGTCTATTGCATCGCGCCGATTGTCCACCTTGCCGGCGAACCGCAAGCCGTGTTGAAAAATACGCACCTGTTATCAACCGGAGCCGAAGGGCAAGGGAGCATGATCCTCAATTACGACGGCTTTGAAGCGATCGCCATGTACTCGAAAATATCGGATTCGTACATGCCGAGCGAAATCCAAGGCGAACTCGGCGTCATTGAAATCGACCGCATCAGCGACCCGAAGATTGCAACGATCAAATACCGCGACGGCAGCACAGAAGACTTGTCCGTGGAACACGATTTTGACACGATGTACTACGAACTGAAGGAATTCATCGATTGCGCGAACAGCAACAAGCTGGAATCCACCATCAATACCCATGAAATTTCCCGCCTCACGGCGAAAATTCTCGCACTCTGAAAAAATAAAAAAAGCCGATGCGGCTGCGGAGTTACCTCGCAGCTGCATCGGCTTTTTTGTTGTTCAGTTAGTGGAAAATCAATTTGACGCTGCGCCGCTTTCATTGATCGCAACGATGTTTTTGTCATTCGCTTTTACGTGGCCTGTTGCTTGGACAGAAATGGTTTGTCCTTCTTCCAGGTTGGTGAAAACGACTGGCGTAATGATTGACGGTGCATTTTTTTCGACATAATCCAAATCCACTTCCATCAGCAATTGGCCTTGTTCAACAAGGTCGCCTTGCTCAATTCTTGAAGTGAAGCCTTCGCCTTTCAAGTGGACCGTATCAATTCCGATGTGGATCAGAATTTCAGTGCCATTGTCCGCGGCGATGCCGATTGCGTGCTTCGTCGGGAACACGGTAACGACTTTACCGTTGACCGGAGAAACGACTTTGCCATCTGTCGGACGTATCGCAAAACCGTCGCCGACCATTTTGCCGGAGAACACTTGGTCAGGAACTTCGCTGATCGGTAAAATTTCGCCGGTCATCGGGCTGCTGAACTCAAGTGCTGCCAAATTAACGGCTGCTTCTTCAGCGCTTGCTGCAGGAGCTTCTTTGGCACGAGGTGTTTTGCCGTCCATGATGTCTTGCATCTGGCCGCGCAGGCTATCCGACACAGGCCCGAAGATGGCCTGGATGTTATTGCCGACTTCCATGACGCCGGAAGCGCCAAGTTTTTTCAAACGTGCTTTATCTACTTCATTTTTATCTGCGACAGTGACGCGCAAGCGTGTGATACAAGCATCAAGATTCGTGATATTATCTTTGCCGCCCATCGCTCCAAGGATTTCATATGGCAAGTCGCTGATTTCTTCGTCAACGTCATCGCCTTCTTCATCTGATTCACGGCCTGGCGTCATCAAATTGAACTTCTGGATGGCGAAACGGAAACCGAAGTAGTAGATGACCGAGAAAACCAGTCCGACAACGATGACCCAGAACCATTCCGTACGGCCGGGCATAACGCCGAACAGCAGGAAGTCAATCAAGCCGCCTGAGAAGGTCATGCCGATTTTAACGTCCAGCAAATGCATCGTCATGAACGATAGACCCGCAAACACTGCGTGGATACCGAACAGGACAGGTGCAACGAACAAGAACGAGAACTCAAGCGGTTCTGTAATACCTGTCAAGAATGAAGTCAAGGCGCCGGACGCCATGATGCCGCCGACAATTTTCTTTTTCTCAGGGCGCGCTGTGTGGTAAATTGCAAGCGCTGCTGCCGGAAGACCGAACATCATGAACGGGAATTTCCCTGTCATGAATGTACCAGCGGTAAAGTCGACGCCGTCTTGCAGCTGGGCGAAGAAAATGCGCTGGTCGCCGCGGATGATTTCTCCTGCCGCGTTTGTATAAGAACCGAATTCAAACCAGAACGGTGAATAGAAAATATGGTGCAAACCGAATGGGATCAATGAACGTTCGATTGTCCCGAAAACAAAAGCCGCAAGTGTACGGTTCGTTTCAAGCATGAAATGGGAAAGGGCATTCAAGCCGTTTTGGGCGAATGGCCAAACAAGGAACATCACGATGCCCAGGAAAACGGCGGAGAAGGCGGTAATAATCGGCACAAAGCGTTTTCCAGCGAAAAAGCCAAGGAATTGAGGCAAGCTGATATTATAGTAGCGATTATAGAGAAATGCTGCCATGACACCGACGATGATACCGCCGAAAACGCCTGTCTGCAGCGTCGGGATGCCCAACACTTCAGCGTACTTCGGATCTGTCGTCATTTCAGGTGTAATATTGCCGAACGCTTTCATCGTGACATTCATAATCAAATAGCCGATGATGGCTGCAAGGCCTGCTACACCATCGCCTTTGGAAAGGCCAATGGCGACGCCGACTGCGAACAGCAACGGCAAGTTAGCGAACACGATGTCGCCGGCTTCGGCCATAACGAATAATAGTTTTTGAATCCAGTCAGCACCGAAGAATGGCACCGCTTCCAAAAAAGAATCTTGGGCAAAGCTTGTACCGAATGCAAGCAGAATACCTGCAGCTGGCAAAAGGGCAACCGGCAGCATCAAAGCTTTACCGACTTGCTGCATGAGGCCGAAAATATTTCGGGATTGTGCAGGTTTTGCAGTTTTAACTGACATAAAAATTCCTCCTTATTAATAAATGGACTATCTAAGATGCGGCCAAAGTGAATGCAGCTGGCTAAAAAGAAAAGGCATGAGCAGAAAAGACACGATTAAAAAAGGACGGAGTTCCCCTTTGGATTAATCTTTGAATCTTTTCATACTCATGCCTGATCGTATCAGTAACACGTATGTTTGGCTTATTTAATTATTAAGCAAGCGTTGAAGGTGAATCGTCAAGTACAGTACTTCAGCTTCATCTACCGGCTTGTTCAATTGATTTTGCATCACTTTAATCAGCTTCCACGCAAGATTATAGCACACCGGATATTCCTTTTTCAACAATTCTTCGAGTTTTCTCTCTTCGGCGATGGAATTTCCTTTGTGGGCGCGGTCGATTGCACGGTGCAGGTGTTGGATCAGCCGGTGGTAATCGACGTCGTCCCGCTGCAGCTGCAACGATAAATTCGCTTCGATGATTTCCACCAGCTGGGAGATGAGCGCGTTGTAACGATTAATGTCGCGCAGCGATTTATCGGTCACCGCGCTATGGATATGGAGCGCGATAAAGCCGATTTCCCCTTCAGGAAAAGTGATGCCGATATGCGACTCCACCTTTTTCACGACCTCCTGGGCGACAAGGTATTCTTTCGGATACAGCGCCTCGATTTCATAAAGGAACGGATTCGAGAACTGCATGTTTTTTTGTGCGCGGCTGATGGCGAACGCCAAGTGGTCGGTCAATGCGACGTGGATGTGCTCGTTCAGCTCTTTGCCCATCTTTTCTTCAATGAACAGCAGCAGGCCGTGGATGAATTCCAGCAGGTTTTCATCGATATGCGGCAGCAAATTGACGTATTGCTCCATCTCTTTCTCATCTTTCAGCAGAAAAGTCTTGTCAGCGGTGTCGAAAGGGATACTGTCGCCTTTTTTGCGGTTGAAGCCAAGCCCGTTGCCAATCAGCACGACTTCTTTATAGGTGTCATGGCGGGCGATGACGACATTATTATTCAATACTTTTTCGATAATTAAAATCTGTTCCATGCCAACCTCCATCCGCCGCCTGGCTTCGTGTATCTCTTTTCATTGCGCTTCGGCGGACGCTTCCGCGGGGTGGGCAATGGAGCCTCCTCAGTCCGCTTTCGCGTACTTCCGGGGTCTCCATTGTCCCACTAATCCCACAGGAGTCGCCGCCTCCGCTCCATTCAAAGGATATCTCTTACTATCAAAACACTTCGTTCATTTAAGAAGATTTTAATTGCCATTTCTAAATATATTAATAATCATCAGATATGGAGCAAAACACACCGACTCTCGCAGGAAAGATATGGCCGAAAGCAGTTCGGCGTATCTTTACGACGAAGCTAGCGCAGCGATGCAACGTACTTTCATGTCCCGAAGCTAGCGCAGCGTTGCAGGGACAGGGACAGGAGCATATGTTTTAGCGAGGCTGTTTTGCGGAATATCGAGACTTATATTTAAAAAACTAAAGCGTCCAT
Source organism: Planococcus sp. APC 3906 (assembly GCF_030407685.1). Taxonomy (NCBI): domain Bacteria; kingdom Bacillati; phylum Bacillota; class Bacilli; order Caryophanales; family Caryophanaceae; genus Planococcus; species Planococcus sp. APC 3906. The sequence continues at coordinate 32,854 of NZ_JASDCW010000022.1, forward strand.
AAAACTTTTTTGATTAGCATCATTCTATCATTTATTGCCATATTGCAATAGCGATTAAGATGCGTCGGAGAGGGTTAAGCTTTTGTAAACTTGGGCTGCATTTATTGAGTTTGGAAAAATTCAAGCGTATACTGGCTTAATAGTTTCAATTTGGATACCAAGGAGGCAACAACGTGTCAGTAAAACCGAAAGCAGTATTTTTGGATATGGATGGGACCATCCTGAATCACCACAATAAAGTGAGCATCCACACGAAGGAAATTATAGATGAATTGCGCAGCGAAGGCTTCTATGTTTTCATCGCGACTGGCAGATCGGCGACCGAATTGGCCGAGATGCTGCCCGAAGGATTTGCGGTGGACGGCATCATTACGGCGAACGGCATGTCCGGCTATATTGGCGAAGAGACGGTTTTCGAGCATTCTTTATCGCTGGAATTGGTGGAAGCGGTTATTGAAAAAGCACGTGAACACCGCATCTATTATGAGCTTTTCCCTTACGGCGAATCGCGCATCGTGCTGCAGCAGGACCGGGATTTTGTAGAAGCGGCCATCCGCGAGCCAAAGCCGGATTCGGTGCAGATCAATGAATGGATTTCGCGCCAAAAATCACTTGCCGAAGAAATTGAGTGGACGGAAACAATCGTCGGCAGCCATTTTTCCAAGTTTTATTTCTTTGCGAGAACGAAGGAAGAAATCGAGAATTGGAAAGCCGTGCTTGCGGAATTGCAACAGGAAATGGACTTTACGATGACACCGTCTTCTCCGCATAACGCGGAAGTGATGGTTGCGAATGTCAGCAAAGCATCGGGCATCGAGCAGATGCTGGAACGCTTCGGCTTAACAGGCTGCGACACATTGGCGGTCGGCGACAGCGACAACGATTTGAAGATGTTCGAATTCGTTACCCGTTCAGTGGCGATGAAAAATGCGCCGGACCATATCAAGGCAGTGGTAGATGAAGTGACGGAATTCACGTGCGACGAAGATGGGGTTTACCATTATTTGAAGAATCATGTGTTGGCGCTGAAAGTATAAAGTTGGCCAAAAGAAAAGAGGGATGCGATTTACGTCGCATCCCTCTTTTTTATTGCTCAGAAATATTCAAGTTGCCGGTTTCTTCATCGTAGAACCGCAAGAGGTCACCAATGATGATTTCCTCTGAAAATTCCAGTTCTGTTCGTGCCTGCTCGGTGAAGGGTGCACACAACATCGGGTCGATTTCTTCGCCTGTGCCGTTTTCATAGCACGTGTTTCCGGCGTAGACATAGTCTTTCGTAACGTAGCGCCCGTCGCGGAAAATAGCGCTCTCTTCATGTTCTTCTGAGAATAAGTCACTGCCGAATTGCATATCGTTGTCTGTCTCAACACCCATTAAGTTCAGGATTGTCGGGCGCATATCAATCTGGCCGCCGATTTCCTCGTTCACGTGTCCTTTGCCTGAACCGGGAATGTGCACGAAGAACGGTACGCGCTGAAGCTGGGCAGATTCATAAGGCGTAATTTCTTTCCCAAGGTATTGGGCCATCGCATCGTTATGATTTTCTGAAATGCCGTAATGGTCGCCATACATGACGATGATCGAGTTTTCGTAAAGGCCGCTCGCTTTTAATTCGTCAAATAATTCTTTGACCGCTTCATCCAAATAACGCGTCGTCTGGAAATAGCGGTTGAGCGTGCCGGAGTTCGAATCGAATTCATCGATCAGTTTGTCCTGCTCATCCAAAGTGAACGGATGGTGGTTGGTCAGCGTGATCAAACGGCTATAGAATGGCTGCGGCATGTCGGCCATATGGGCAACGGATTGTTCGAAAAACGGAATGTCTTTCATGCCCCAATTGACCGCATCGCCTTCGCCTACAGTAAAGCTTTGGATATCCAGGAATTCATCAATTTCCAATGATTCGTACATCATGTCGCGATTCCAGAAACTTTTCGTATTGGCGTGCTGGACGTTCGTAGCATAGCCTTCGCCGCCCAATTTTTCAGCCATTGAATTATAGGTATTGCCGCCGTGCGTAAAGAATACAGCGCCTCCGCTCAGCGGATACAGCGAGTTTTCAAGGATGAACTCGGAATCCGATGTCTTGCCGAGCCCAGTCTGATGATAGAGATTCGGGAAGTAGATGGTATCTTCATCAGTCGTCAGTTCGTTCAGGAAAGGAGTGATGGTTTGCCCGTTCATTTTTTCATTGATGGCAAAGCTTTGCATCGATTCCAGCGTCACGACGATCAAGTTTTTGCCTTCCGCAATCCCTGCCATTTCGCCAGACGGATCGGCTTGATTGGCATGGACGTAATTTTGGACATCTGTCAGCTCAGAGCCATCCGCAAAGGCACGCTGAGCTTGTGATTTGGATTGGATATAGACGTCATACAGATGGTAATTGTACATGCCGATATTCTTCACGAGCATCTCGCGGTCAAAACTGCGTGTCAGCAGCTGCGGGCGTTCCGCTTCGGCTAAACCGAGATTGAGGAACAAAATCGCTGCCGATAAAGCGAAATAAACGCGGCGGTGGACTTTCAGCCCCATTTCGTTTGTCTGTTTGGTGCGCAGGAATTTAACCGCCAGCAACACGACAAGGAAATCGGTGAAATACAAAACGTCGGTCGGGTAAATGCTGGCCGCGGCACTGGATCCAAGATCGCCGAAATTATCGGTCTGGAACAGCACCGGCAGCGTGATGAAATCACTGAAAAAGCGGTAGAAAGCGACGTTGCCGTAAAGTATGACCGAAGTGATCAGCGTCGCCGCAATCAAATACCGGTTTTTGTTTTTATCAGTTTTTAAAAACAGGGAGCCGCCGTAAAAGAACAGCAAAAGGCTCAAGGGGCTGATGAACAGGATCAATTCCTGCATCGCGTTGTCGATCGTGATCGAGAAGCCGGTTTTGTAGACGATATAGGTTTTCAGCCAAGTCGCAAGGACGGCGATCGCCAAAATCGTGTGTTTCGGCCATTCTTTTTTCAGCATATAAAATCTCCTTTTAAAAAATACCGGGCATTAATTTTCCAAATAACGATAAAGCGTCGATTTGCTGATGCCCGTTTTTTCTTTGATGTCAGCTAGGCTGTATTCTTTGCTTTCGTACATCTCAATGGCTTTTTTAACATTTTCGTCCGCTTTTCTCGGACGTCCGGAGACAGCGCCTTTTTCTTTAGCCGCCGATAAGCCGGCTCTGGTTTTTTCACTGATGGCGTCGCTTTGGAAATCGGCCAAACAATGGAGGATTTTCTGGAACGGGTATTGCTGCTCATTGGCGGTATCGATTTCTTCGCGCATCGACAAAAGTGACAGGTTTTTAGCTTCCATTGTGTCCAATAGCTCCACTAAATGGCGCGTGGAATCGGCCAATGTATAAAGTTTCGAAACGATGATTTTGTCGGCAGTGCCGGCTTGTTCAAGCATTTCGTACAAGCGGATTCTTTTTTTCGGAGAAGCATGTTCTTCGACGTAAATTTTCTGGCAGCCTGCATTTTTCAGCTGTGCAACCTGATTTTCGCAAATCGGATCTTCTGCACTTGGCCTTGCATATCCTATCAGCACGATAAAATCTCCCTTACATAAAACGAATTCCATTCAGTATACCATAAATGGAATGAAAAAAGTTCCAAAAAGGTTCTCTTTTAGGAATAATGGTGATACACTATGGCTATTGCAAAAAAGGCTCGGCTTTAATGAGAGTTTAAAGCCATAAAAATACAGTGTGAAAAGGAGAAAGAGGCTTTGGCAGAAAAAATGAAAACACAATGGTTCGGCAATGTGAGAGGCGATATCCTGGCAGGGATTGTCGTTGCACTTGCATTGATTCCGGAAGCAATCGCATTCTCAATCATCGCGGGAGTGGATCCGATGGTGGGGCTTTACGCGTCGTTCAGCATCGCCGTCATCATCGCATTTGTCGGCGGGCGGCCGGGAATGATTTCTGCGGCAACAGGCGCTATGGCTTTGCTCATGGTGCCGCTTGTCCGCGACCACGGGCTGCAGTATTTATTGGCAGCCACCATTTTAACAGGGGTTATCCAAATTCTATTCGGGGTATTCAAAGTCGCGAAATTGATGAAGTTCATCCCACGGGCTGTCATGATCGGCTTCGTCAACGCACTGGCCATCCTGATTTTCATGGCGCAGGTGCCGCATTTCCTCGGCATCAATACACTTACGTATGTGTTTGTCGCCATCACCCTGGCAATCGTGTACATCGTACCGCGTTTTTTCACCGCCATTCCGGCTCCGTTGATCGCCTTGGTGGCATTGACCGCCGTTACGATTTATTACGGTTTTGATATGCGCACGGTAGGGGATTTAGGCACCATCACTCAAACCTTGCCGACGTTCCTGCTGCCGGACGTACCATTCAATCTTGAAACTTTGATGATTATTTTGCCGTATTCATTGGCATTGGCGGTAGTCGGTTTGCTGGAATCGTTATTGACCGCCAATATTGTCGACGACATGACAGGAACGTCGAGTGACAAGAACAAAGAGTCGAGAGGGCAGGGAATCGCCAACTTCGTCAACGGATTTTTCGGCGGCATGGCGGGCTGTGCCATGATCGGCCAATCGATCATCAACGTGAAATCCGGCGGCCGCGGCAGATTGTCCGCGTTCGTAGCCGGGACGTTCCTGATGTTTTTGATCATCGTTCTGGGCAACGTCGTTATCCAGATTCCGATGCCCGTGCTTGTCGGCATCATGATCATGGTGTCGATCGGCACATTCGATTGGTCTTCGTTCAGCTATTTGAAAAAAGCGCCGAAAGCCGATGCCATCGTCATGGTCGCGACCGTTGCGATTGTGGTGTACACGCACGATTTGTCAAAAGGCGTATTTGCAGGTGTTTTATTGAGCGCGATTTTCTTTGTCGCAAAAATTTCGAAGATCAAAGTGGAGAAGGAATTGCAGGAAGCTGCCCGTTACCGGGTGGTCGGCCAATTGTTCTTTGCCTCGGTCGACGATTTCCTGGAGAAATTCGACTACGAAGTCGAAGGCCAGCAAGTGTTTATCGATTTCACAGATGCGCATATCTGGGATGATTCAGGCGTCGGTGCTGTTGACCGGGTCGTCTTGAAATTCAAGGAAAACCGCAACGACGTCGTGATCACCGGCCTCGATTCCGGAAGCCAGAAACTGATTGACCAATTGGCTATTTTCAATAACGATAAGGCCAAATTGCCAACCCATTAAACCCATGAAGGAGTGTTGAACAATGTATAATCGGATATTGCTTGCGGTAGATGGCTCGGACCATTCGGTGCGCGCGGCGAATGAAGCGGTAAATTTAGCGGCGGGTTCTGCGGAGTCGCAAGTGACGATCGTCTTTGTGGCAGATTACGACAACGCCAAAAACGAAGTGCTGCACAGCGGCAGTTCCCTGGAACTGGATCTGCAGCGCAGAAAAAAACTGCAGCCTGTCGAAGAAACAATGGCTGCGGAGAACATCCCTTACAAAGTCGAGATCCTTCATGGCACGCCGGGTCCGGCGATCGTCGAATATGCCAATAAAGAAAAATTCGACATCCTGGTCATTGGCAGCCGCGGCTTGAACTCGCTTCAGGAAATGGTGCTCGGCAGCGTCAGCCACAAAGTTGTGAAACGGGCGAACTGCCCGGTGCTGATTGTTAAATAAAACGAATAGCTATGTAAGCCGTGAAATGCAAAAGCATTCCACGGCTTTTTTTGTGCGGAAAATAGTCTTTTTTTGACGCTCTTGGTATATGATATGAAGAAAAAAGGAGAGGTCATATGAAAAAAACAAATGTCTGTTTCATTGGAGCCGGCCTCCATTCGACGACGAATATTTACCCCGCAGCACTGGAAGCAGGGGCGGATATCCAAGCGATTGCGACACGCAGTTTCGAGCGGTCGCAAAAGACGCTTCAGCGGCTGGGGAGCGACGGCAATGCTTATGACGATTACCGGCGCATGCTGGAGGCAGAAGAATGTGCAGGCGTGGTGGTGGTTGCGCAGCCGGAAGACCATGCCGCGCTAGTGCTTGACTGCATCAACGCCGGCAAGAGTGTTTTCGTCGAAAAGCCGCTGGGAATGACCGAAGTGGAAGCGGCTGACATTGCAGCAGCTGCTGAGACAGCGGGCGTCCAAGTGATGGTCGGCTTCATGAAGCGCTACGCACCGATTTACCAGAAGCTGAAAGAAGTGATCGACGGCGGGTCGCTCGGAATGGCGCGTTCTTTCCAGGCGCGTTTTGCTGTCGACAGCACATTGTTTTGCGAAAATGACGAGCAGTTCATGAAATTCGCCGCCATCCACATGGTCGACCTCGTGCGGTTCCTGTTCGGCGAAGCGGTGGAAGTGAAAGGCTTCAAAAACAGCAGCAACGGGTTTATTTCACATAGCATTTCGCTGAAGTTTGAAACGGGCGTCGTCGGCAGCGTGTATTTCAGCGGCATGACCGCCTGGACGCGCGAAAGTGAGAATATCACGGTGACATTTGATGAAGGATTCGCGTTGGCGGATGAAATCAATGCGCTGACGATCCACAAATCCCAGCATCACGAAGAACAGCCATGGCAATCGATCGAAGAAGCGGACACCCATTACAAGCCGTCCGCAACGCCGATGTCCGGCGCTTACCGGGACCTGTACCTCCGCGGATTCGTTGGTGAAATGGCCCATTTCTTTGAATGCTGCCGAACGGGCGCGGCGCCGTTATCGAACGCGCAAGACAACGTCCGGACGATGGCATTGTGCGACCGGATTTTAGACAGCCTGGCGTAAAGTGTTTAGCCGGCAGCAAGAGTGGAATAAGGGAAGGGAGTAGAATTATCGATTCGGAAAGAGGCGCATTGCATTGATAACCCACCAAATTCTTTTGCTGTTGCTGATCGGCTATGTCGTCTATACAGTAGATTTGAAGAAAAAATATTTTCCAGTACCAGTGGTGTTGGTGCTGATCGGCCTTGGCCTGTCATTTATCCCTGCTTTCTCATCTGTAAACCTGTCGAAAGATACGATTTTCCACGTATTTCTGCCAGCCCTGCTTTTTGTGGGGGCCTATCAGTTTCCACTGAAGCAGCTTAAGGAAAACCTTGGGATCATTACGGCGCTGAGCACTCTCGGTTTGCTGGCGACGGCTGTATTGTCGGGGTTTTCCATCTATTGGGCCAGCAGCTTTTTCATGCCGCTGTCATTGGCTGGCGCCTTCTTGCTTGCGGCCATCCTCATACCGACCGATCCGGTTTCGGTGACTTCCATTTTGAAAGAAAGCACTGGAGCGGAAGGGATTGCCGATGTTGTCGAGGGGGAATCGATGGTGAACGATGGCACGAGCATCGTTCTTTTCACCATTTTCCTTGCGATGTACGAAACCGGCAATGGATTTTCAGCGGGCAAGTTCTTCGTGGAATTCTTAAGCGTTTCGCTTGGCGGAATTGCAAGCGGCCTTGTTCTGGGCTGGATTTTGAGCAAAATCATCCATTTCACACATCATAAGCAGTACCAGGTCATGCTGAGCATCATCACTGCGTATGGCGGCTTCTATGCCGCAGAAGCCATCGGCGTTTCGGGCGTTCTCGCTACAGTGGTCACCGGAATCATGCTTTCCTATGAAATCAGCCGCACCGCTGAAGCGCATGAAATCAAAGATTCCCTGGACGGGTTTTGGGACATTATTACGCCGACATTATTGTCCGTATTGTTCTTGTTGATCGGCATACGTGCAGCTTCGTATTTGGATTTTCCGGAATGGGGCTTTGCCGCTATCATCTTTATTTTGACGCTGATCGCCAGGTTCCTGATGCTCGGCGGTTTCATCTATGCGGTACCCGCTTGGAGAAACGAATTCACCAATGATTTCAAGACGATTTCCTTGATCACTTGGTCGGGCATCAAAGGCTCGATGTCCATTGCGCTGGTGCTGTGGCTGGAGAAAGGGGCTTCCGGTGAGGCCGGGCTGCTGGTTTCCTTGTCGTTTGCAGTCATCTTGATGTCGCTGGTCATCCAAAGCATCGGAATTTACCCATTAGCTAAATTAATGAAGAACACGTAAGATTGTCGGCCGAATTAAATTTCGGCCGATTTTTGCGTTTCATGCAAAAAAATTAAAACCCCTTTGCATTTTCACCTGAATTTCATTCGCAGTCTTTAAAGTAGGGAATAAGATCAGGTGAAGCAGCCGATGCCTTTTCAAAATCAGGGGGGTCATATTATGCAGGTGCAGGAAACAAGATTGCTGACAGTCATTGATGGTACAGACAATGTCCGCTGGAATAGCCTTTTGGCCGGATTTTCAAATACCGATATCTATTTCTCACATGAATATTTTATGAGCGCCCTGTTATTGGATGAAGGGGAGGCCATGTTGTTCGTTTTTGAAAATGCGGACGGCAAAATTGCATATCCAGTCATCAAACGGACGATTGCCAATGAAAGCGATTTGGAATTATACGATATCACGACACCCTACGGCTACGGAGGGCCGCTGATTTCTTGCAGCGGCAATGAGCAAGCACTGTTGGCGGAATTCCGGAAAGAATTCGGCGCTTACTGCCAGCGCCATCACATCGTTTCGGAATTTGCCCGGTTCCATCCACTATTGGGGAATCAGCAAGGTTTTGAAAATGACATGCAGATTTCCCACGTCAGCGATACAGTGGCCATCGACCTGCAGCAGGACGGCGATTTGCTGAGCCGCATCCCGGGCAAAAACCGCAACATGATCCGCAAAGCGATGAAGAACAACATCGAAATCAAAGAGATCAGTTCAGAGGATTACCTCGAAGAATTCATCTTGATGTATTACGACACGATGCGCCGCAATAACGCCACTCGCTACTATTTCTTCACAGAGGATTATTTCCGTAAAACCATCCGCCTGTTCGGACCTGACCTTCATTTCTTCGGCGCATTCCTCGAAGGCAAAATGATCGCAGCGACTTTGGTGTTGAGCCACGGTAAATTCATCCACTACCATTTATCCGGCTCGTTGACGCAATACCGGAACCTCGGCGCGAACAATTTACTGCTTTTCAAAATCGCCGAATGGGGCCAAGCGCGGGGCACGGAAGCATTTCATCTGGGCGGCGGTTATTCCGGACAGGACGACAGCCTGTACCGCTTCAAAAAGACATTCACTCAAGACGCGCCGCTGGCATTCCATATTGGGAAGAAAATCCACAATCCTGCGTTGTATCAAATGCTGTGTTTTGAAAAACAGAAAGATGAAAGCAGCGCATATTTCCCTTTGTACAGAGCTTGATTTAGAAAGGACGTCCTTGCCGGGGCGCCCTTTTTGCGTGCGGAACGTATTTGACGGCGAAGAGAAAGTATTTCGCTCAGCAAGGGAAGTAAATCCGGAATTTCCCAATTAAAACCCTCTATTTGCAACCCTTTTGATTCAATTCCATGAAAAAAGCGCTCCAGGTTTCACTGGAACGCCTGCTGCTATTCGAATGGACCTTATTTCTTCATAATAAACGCCATATGGCGGCCGGCTTGCCGGTCTTCGCGGTAAGAAAAGCCGGAAGGGTCCTGATAGGTGCAGATGCGGTCGACCGCGATGGCATCTGCGGGGATGCCGGCGAGTTCACATTGCTTTTTCACCACAAGCTGGTTGTCGATGTGGTATTTGCCGGTTTCTTCATTGAAATACGCAAAGCTGTCCGCATAGCCAAGCGCCTTGAACTTCAAATAGACATCTTCATCGACCTCGAACTTCTCCTGGCTCAAGGCAGGGCCGATCTGGATGCGGAAATCCTCCGGCCGGCATTGCTCCACTTCGATCAAGTGCTGGAATAATTTCAATGAAACCTCTTTGACCGTTCCTTGCCAGCCGGAATGTACCGCGCCGACAACGCCGGCCGATTCATTTGAAAACAAGAGCGGCACGCAATCGGCCGCAAAACTCGACAACACGATGCCCGGTTCGTATGTATAAAGCGCGTCCGTATCGGCTATCGCGCTCCCCAATTCTGTGGCACCGCGTCCTTTATCCGCCGTTTCGACGCGGTGAAAATTGGCGCTATGGGTTTGCTGGGCGCACACCAAATCATCCAAATTGCGGTTGAGCGAGGCAGCAAGGGCTGCCCGGTTTTCAACAATCACTGCAGGATCCTCGCACGCATGGAGCGCCATATTATTCGCTTCCGGTGCCGTTTCGTCCTTCATTGTGATGCCTGCAAGAAGCTTGCTGTCGTCCGTATAAAAAATCGATTTCATCTTCGCACCTCTTTTCAATGGATGTCCTTCTCTAAAATATAAAGCAGCAGCGCACATAAGCCAATCAAAAAAAGGAAAGCACGCTGTGCTGCGCACTCTCCTTTTACGCTAGTCCGAACTTTCGCAAATGGCTTTGATGTTTTCAAGCGTATGGGCAGCGGAGTTCCGGCTCAGGCGTTCGTAGATGATCCGGTCGGTGATTTTGCCGAACAAGTCATCTGGGATATAGCTTTCGATTTCAAAACTGAGCTCTGTGCCAGAGTCTCTCGTAACGTAATAGCTTGATTGCCGTGCGTTGAAGCTGCCGCTCATCATGCCGGTCCATTTTGCAGTCGTGTCGGTGATTTCACACTCCGTGACTTGAATGGTTTCCGGGAAATGCATGCCCATGATGGCATACTCGGCTTCAACGATGGTGCCGACCTCGCCGTTGCCGTCAATTTTTTTCGGGGACGCCAAGTTATTGTAGAAATGTGCCCAGTTTTCAGGATTGATGGTGTAGCGGAAAACTTTTTCAAGTGGAGCATTGATGAAGATGGTCTGTTTTGTATGAGCCATGCGTTCATTCGCCTCCTGGAGTAAAAGATGATTTCTGGTTCTATTATACAACGAAGAAATCATTAAACCGCTAATATATCGGAATATTTAAATAAAAAGAACTGTTGCTTTGATTGAGGAGCAATTTGGCATCCAGCAGCAAATCCATTATGCTAATCAAATAACAGGCGAAAGTGGTGGCGTGGATGGATGGAATCATACAGGAAAAGTTAAAAGAAATCGAAGAGCAATTCCAAGTAAAGGTGTTGTTTGCGGTTGAGTCCGGCAGCCGGGCATGGGGATTTCCGTCAACGGACAGCGATTACGACGTCCGGTTCGTCTACATCCATCAGCCGGAGTGGTATTTGGCGATCGACCCGCAAGGCATCGGCGACAAGCGCGATGTCATCGAGATGCCGATTAACGACATGCTCGACATCAGCGGATGGGAAATCACGAAAGCGTTGCGGCTGTTCCGGAAAAGCAACCCGCCATTTCTGGAGTGGATGTACAGCGAGATCCAGTATTACGAGGCCTATTCGTTCAAGGAGAAATTAAAAGGGCTGGAAGATGAAGTTTTTTTCCCGAACGCGAGCCTCTACCATTATTTGAACATGGCGAAAAGCAATTACCGAACCCACCTCAGCAAAGAACAGGTGAAGATCAAGAAATATTTTTACGCATTGCGTCCTGTGTTGGCAGCGGCTTGGATCAAAGAGCGCCAGACCATTCCGCCGATTGATTTTTACGACTTGATGGAAGCGCTTGTGCCCGATGGGAAGTTGAAAGAGGAAATCCTTGATTTGCTGGTGCGCAAGAAAGCGGGGGAAGAGCTGGACCTCGAGCATCGGATCCCGGCCATCCACCAATTCCTGGACAACGAAATCGAAGCGCTGGAAGCTTATGCAAAAACCTTGCCCCCGCGCATCGGCGACCCGACCGATAAGCTCGATTCCTTATTCAGAGAGACTTTGGAACAAGTCTGGAAATAATTACAGCCGAAAAGGCTGATCGGCTTGGAAAAAGCAGATCAGTCTTTTTTGGATTTGAAAAAGAACGTCCCGGCTAACAGGAATGTTGGCAGGGCGGCAAGGCCGAGAATCAAAGGCCAATCGGCCGCGGCCAAGGAAACGGTCCGGAAAAACGGCTGAAGCGGCGGCAGGTAGATGACGGCCAGCAACAACGCCACAGAAGACAGCACGGCGCCGATGAGGTATTTATTGCCGAAGGGATTGCGCGCAAAAATCGTTTTTTCGCTGCGGCAATCGAAAACATGGATGAGCTGCGCCATGACAAGTGTGGCGAAAGCGGTCGTCTGCGCATAAGGCAGGTCGGCCGGATTCCGCTCGTAGACAAAGAGGAACGCCGCCAAAGTGGCCGCGCCGATGAGGAAACCGCGGGAAAGGATCTTCCAGCCGAGGCCTCTGGCGAAGACGCCTTCAGCGGGATCGCGCGGTTTCTTTTTCATGACATCGTCTTCAGGGCGGTCGAGCCCGAGTGCCATTGCCGGCAGCCCGTCCGTCACGAGATTGACCCAAAGAATCTGAATCGGAACGAGCGGCAGCGGCAATGCGAGGATCATCGCAAACAGCATGACGAGGATTTCTCCGACATTGGACGCCAGCAGATAGCGGATGAATTTTCGGATATTATCATAAATATTGCGCCCTTCGACAATCGCCGCTTTGATGGTTGCAAAATTATCGTCGAGCAGGATAAGGGAAGCGGCTTCTTTTGCGACGTCTGTGCCGGTGATGCCCATCGCAACGCCGATATCCGCCGTCTTGAGGGCAGGCGCATCGTTGACGCCGTCGCCAGTCATGGCGACGACGCGGCCGTTTTGCTGCAGTGCCTGGACGATCCGCAGCTTGTGTTCGGGCGTGACCCGGGCGAACACGGAAGCCTTTTCCACGACTTCCTGCAGCTGTTCCGCCGACATCTCGTCCAGCTCTTTGCCTTCCACTGCAATGCCGTCCTCGCCGGAAATGTGTAGTTTTTCGGCAATCGCCAGCGCTGTTACCGCATGATCCCCGGTGATCATGATCGTGCGGATACCGGCGTTCCAGCATTCCTGTATGGCGGCTTTCACTTCCTCGCGCGGCGGATCGATCATCCCCTCGAGCCCGATGAACACGAGGTCCTTTTCAATTTCCTGCTCGGTAAAAATGTCTTTCTGAGGGGGCAGCGGTTTATAGGCAATCGCCATCGTGCGGAGCGCATTGCTGGCCATGCCAATTACCGCGCGTTCCACTTCGGCAGCCCGTTCAGCAGTGAGCGGCAGCTGCTGCGCGCCCCATCGAATCGAACCGCAGTGGGTGGCCAACAGATCAGGAGCCCCTTTTGTCACTGCGAGAAGCTGCCCGTTCCTGTCTTTGACAATGACGCTCATCATTTTGCGTTCAGAGTCAAAAGGCAGCTCCTGGACCACGGTGAAATTTTCCATGAGCCATTTTTCGCTTATGCCCGCTTTCATCGCGGCCACGACCATGGCGCCTTCGGTCGGATCTCCCTCGATGGCGTATTCCTTGTCTTTCTTAAAAACTTTCGCGTTATTGCATAACATCCCATATAAAAGGAGCTCATGCAGCGCAGGGACGCCTTGCAATTCGACGGGGGTGCCTGCTTCAAAAAAACGGCCATCCGGCTCGTACCCGGTTCCCTCGACCGTCCATTCCTGCCCGCCGCTCCATAAATGTGTAACGGTCATTTCGTTTTCAGTCATTGTGCCGGTCTTGTCCGAGCAAATGACAGAAGCGCTGCCCAGAATCTCAACAGCCGGCAGTTTACGGACCACTGCGTCTTTTTTGATCATCCGCTGGACGCCAATCGACAAGGCAATGGTGACGACAGCCGGCAGGCCTTCGGGAACCGCGGCGACAGCAAGCGACAAGCCCGCAAAAAAGATCGTGTAAAAATCGTTGCCGCGCCATACACCGATGGCAACGACTAACAGCGTCAGCAGCAAAGCGGCGATGATCAGGATTTTCCCGAGCTGCCCGAGCTTGCGCTGCAGCGGCGTATCCATCCCTTCGGACGCCTGCAAAAGCCCCGCAATCTGCCCGACTTCGGTGTTCATGCCGGTACTGACGGCCACCCCGACGCCGCTGCCTCTTGTCACCAATGTTCCCATGAACGCCATATTGCTGATGTCCGCCAGGTTCGGGTCGACAATCGCCAGCGATTCGGTCCGCTTCGCAGCGGGCATCGATTCACCGGTCAGTGCGGATTCCTCGATTTCCAGGCTGGCCGCTTCAATCAGCCGCACGTCCGCTCCGATGCGGTCGCCGCTGGAGAAACGTATTACATCACCCGGCACAATTTCGCGCGAAGGCAGGCGTGCCCATTTCTCGCTGCGCAGCACTTGGACTTGGGGAGCTGAAAGTTTTTTCAGCGCTTCCAGTGATTTTTCGGCTTTGCGGTCCTGATAGAAGCCTAGGGAGGCGTTGAGGATGACGATCAACACAATCGCAGCCGCGTCAATCCATTCGCCAAGGACGGAAGAGATAACGGCAGCGGCCAATAGCACCACAATCATCAAGTCCGTGAATTGGCTGAAGAAAGACAGGAGCAGGGACTGCTTTTTGGCTTCAGCCAATACATTGAAGCCGTGCTTGTCTTGGCGCAGCCGGGCTTCTTCAGCGCTTAATCCGTGCAACGGATCGGTTTTGACTGCCTCCAGCAATTGCGCCCGGTCCATCTCGTGAAAATCCATGGCCAACTCTCCCTCCGTTTTCTGGCGTTCAATGGATAACACCATCCTAAATAAATTGAATATTCGAATTAATTATAACAGCTCCAGATTCTATGGACAGCTTTGATTGATGGCAAGGTCCAGCAGTCGAGCGTGGAATGGAATTTAGGGCGGCGTTGACAGGAAAAAAGTAATAATGTAGACTATGAAAAACAAGTGAATATAACCTCACTTTCCGGTGAGGTAGAGGCGCGGGATTTATTAGTCCATAGAAGAGTTTGAGAAGCAAGGATGCTATGGAGAAGGAAAGACCGCCGAAGTTTGTAATAGTTCTCATTATTACTTGCTGGGTCTGCAGTGAACAATTGCAGGACTGCCGCATGGGACTCCCAGTCTGATGCGGTGTGCTATCTCGATACGGGAAAAGAGGATTTAGGGCAACTATGCATATAGCGATCTGAGTCTATCTCAGGTCTTTTTTTGTACATAGCTGCCCTTTTTGCTGTATTCAGAACTATTTTACAGAACACACGAGGGGGAGAATGAGAAGATGAAAAAGAAATCAGGGTTGATGTTAACGGCTATGCTGTCACTGGGTATGCTGCTTGCGGGATGTGGGTCGGAAGAAGGCGCATCGTCGGGCGGCGGTTCGAGTGAAGAAGGCAAGACATTTAAAGTAGGGATGGAAGCGGGCTACGCGCCGTTCAACTGGACGCAGAGCGATGATTCCAATGGCGCTGTGAAGATTTCCGGCAATGCGGAATATGCGGGCGGCTACGATGTGGAAATCGCGAAACAAATCGCGGAAGATCTCGGGATGGAACTGGAAATCGTCAAAACGGAATGGGACGGCTTGGTGCCGGCACTGAACTCCGGCAAGATTGATGCCATTGTTGCGGGCATGTCCCCGACAGCAGAACGCAAAGAAACCATCGACTTTTCCGATCATTATTACACATCGGAATTGGTGATGGTCGTGAAAAAAGGCGGCGAATTTGAAGGCGCGAGCACATTGGCAGATTTCAACGGCGCGAAAGTCACAGCGCAATTGAACACGTTCCATTACTCGGTCATCGACCAGATCGAAGGCGTATCCAAAGAAACGGCAATGGAAAGCTTCCCGGCAATGCGGGTTGCACTTGAGTCCGGCATAATCGACGGCTACGTTTCAGAGCGCCCGGAAGCGGTCAGTGCTTCCGCTGCCAACGAAAACTTTGCAATGGTGGAATTCACGGACGGCTTTGAAACGTCAGAAGACGACACAGCGGTTGCAGTCGGCTTGGAAAAAGGCAGTGAGTTCACGGAGCAGATCAACGAAACATTGGCTGGCATCTCGGAAGAGCAGCGCCAGGAAATCATGGATACAGCGATCCAAAACCAACCAGCTGCCCAATAAAGCTTAGGCGGTGCCGGCTGCAGCTAAATGCAGCCGGCTTTAAATTTTTTTAGGAGGAAAACCATGAGTCTTGAATGGGTTATCACGATACTTACAAACAACTGGCCGATGTTCCTGCGCGGAGCCGGCATGACGCTGCTGATTTCCATCATCGGCACGCTGATCGGCGCCGCTATCGGGTTGATCATCGGCATCGTCAACACCATTCCGATGCCGGAGCGCGGCGTGAAGCGCCTGTTCCAGAAAACGATCAATTTCCTGCTGTCCGCGTATGTGGAATTTTTCCGCGGCACGCCGATGATCGTACAGGCGATGGTCATTTTCTACGGCTCGGCGATGGCGTTCGGCATTGATATGGATGTCTTTACGGCGGCGATATTCATCGTCTCGATCAATACCGGCGCATACATGGCAGAGATTGTCCGCGGCGGCATCATTTCGGTCGACAAAGGACAGTTCGAAGCGGCACAGGCAATCGGCATGAACCATTTCCAGACGATGATGAATGTCGTCATGCCGCAGGTCGTGCGCAACATCCTGCCGGCAACCGGCAACCAATTCGTCATTAACATCAAGGATACGGCCGTATTGAACGTCATCGGTGTGACGGAATTATTTTTCCAGACCAAATCGGTGTCGGGCAATAATTTCCGGTATTTCGAATCGTTCTTCATTGCCTGCGTCTTGTACTTTGTCATGACGTTCACCATCACATTGCTGCTGCGCAAGCTTGAGCGCAAGATGGCGGGGCCGTCCAATTACAGCATGATCGGCGGACTGCCGATGCAAGTGGTCACTCCGGAAGACACGGAGCACAAAATCAAAGAATAAGAAATCCGCAGAAGCAGAAGAGGAGACCTTATGGAAAAAGTAATTGAAATCCAGCATTTAAGCAAATCCTTCGGAACGAATGAAGTGTTGAAAGATATCGATTTCTCTGTCAGCAAAGGGGAAGTGGTATGCGTCATCGGGTCCTCGGGATCCGGGAAATCGACGCTGCTCCGCTGCGTCAACCTGCTCGAAAAACCGAGCGGCGGCAAGATCATCTACAACGGAAAAAATATTCTCGATGCCCATCATAACATCCATTCCTACCGCACGAAGCTCGGCATGGTGTTCCAGCAATTCAATTTGTTCAACAACCACAACGTCCTGAACAATTGCGTCGTCGGGCAGATCAAGGTGCTGAAGCGCAAACGGCAGGACGCCGAAAAGACCGCGAAGAAATTCCTGCACGTCGTGGGCATGGACCAATACGTCAACGCGAAGCCGGAACAGCTTTCCGGAGGCCAGAAACAGCGTGTGGCGATTGCGCGCGCGTTGTCGATGGAGCCCGAGGTCATGCTGTTCGACGAGCCGACTTCGGCACTTGATCCGGAAATGGTCGGTGAAGTGCTGAAAGTCATGAAAGACTTAGCAAAAAGCGGGCTGACGATGCTCATTGTCACGCACGAAATGGAATTCGCTAAAGAAGTCGCAGACCGGGTCGTCTTTATGGACAAAGGCGTCATTGTGGAAGAAGGGCCGCCGGAACAGATTTTCAACCATCCGAAGAAAGAGCGGACCCAGGAGTTTTTGAAACGGACGCTTCGCTAAACCGTTCCAGCCTATCGTTAACACCGAGAACAAAGGCAAAACCCGCAGGGCAGAGAGGTTCAAGAGCCTCTCTGGCTGCGGGTTTTATTGTGCATGCGTTTACTGGTTTTCCAGGTGTTTCTTCTGAAGTGCAGCCAGTTCCTGCAACAAGCCGGCTCCGATCGCATCGGCGTATTCGGCATAAACCGGCGCCAATTTCTCTTCCCATTCGAGCTTGTCCTTTTCGGAAAGTTCATGTATGCGGATAGCCGATTTTTCTTTAATGAGCTGCAGTTGTTCCGACTCGAGCTTTTGCGCATTTTCATCGTTCCAGGCAGTGGTTTCGTTCATCGCTTCCAGCAAAATCCGCTGCGTCTGATCCGTTTGCTGGTTCCATACATCTTGGTCCATCATGACGGCATAACCCAAATAACCATGGTTCGTGATTGTCATATGGTCCTGGACAGTATAGAATTTCTTCGAGTAGATATTGGAAATGGTGTTTTCTTCGCCGTCCACTTCACCCGCTTCGATCAGGTTGTAAGTGAAGTTGAAGGATTCCTGCTTGGCCGTTGCGCCGAGCAGGTTGAATTGGGATTGGATGATGTCGTTTTGCATGATCCGGAACGTTTGCCGGGCCAGGTCTTCCGGCTTTTCGATGGGCCCTTTATTGCTGGTCAATTGCTTAAATCCGCTGGGCCAATGGGCGAGCCCCTTAAGCCCGTCCGCTTCGAGCGATTTCAGCAGCTCATCCCCAATCGGCCCATGGACGCCTTCGGTGATGGCAGCATAAGAAGTAAAGGCGTAAGGCAGATCCAACACGCCCCATTTCTCGGACAGCCTCGTGAGTTTGGAGGTCGAAGGGGCGATCATCTGGACTTGCCCGTCTTTTAAGGCATTGATTTCTTCAATATCCGAATACAGGCTGCCGTTCGGAAAAACGACGATTTGGATGGCGCCATCTGATTTTTCATAAACCAGTTCGGCGAATTTGTCCGCCGCCTGTCCTTTTGGCGTGTTCTCGGCGACCACATGGCTGAATTTAAAAACAATCTGGCCGCTCAGCCCTTCCTGGTCGTCATCATAAGGCAAAGTCTCCGCTTCGGATGAAATGCGCTGGAAGACCATCAAGGCAATAGCCGCCATGCCAATCAATAAAAGCAGCGCGTATTTATAAGTTTTGTTCACAATTGGCCTCCTCATAAATCCATACCATAAGCATAATCACAAGCCCGTTATCCGTAAAGCGAAAGGAGGGCGGAAGATGAAACAGCTTCCCATCCGGTGGAAAATCATGATCCTGTCCTATGCCGTGGTGATTTTTTCGCTGTTGATCGGCGGACTTGTCATTGCGGTCAATATCCAGCAGACCGAAGAGCGGGAACTCCGGCTGCGGTCGATGAACACGGCGCGGACAGTCGCTGAATTGTCCGATATCAAATCGGCTATCAACCAGCCCAAAGGCTGGAAAGAGATCAATCCAGTCGTCGAAGAAATCCGGACCATCAACGAAGCCGATTACATCGTCGTCATGAACATGGAGAAAATCCGCTATTCCCACCCGGTCCCGGACATGCTCGGCACCATTTCGGAAGGCACGGACGAAGAGCCTTCTTTTGCGGAACATACGTATTTCTCGAAAGCGAAAGGGGAACTCGGCACCGTCATCCGGGCATTCGTGCCGATAAAAGACAGCGAGTTGAACCAGACCGGAGTAGTCGTGGTCGGCAACCGCATCCCGAGCGTCCTCGACATCATGTCGGGCCTGTCAAAAGAAATCCTGTTCATCGTCGTCGTGACGCTGCTGTTCGGGCTGCTCGGCTCGATCCTGCTGGCAAACCACATCAAAAAGCAGATGTTCCAGCTGGAACCGTTTGAAATCAAACGGATGCACGAAGAGCGGACGGCGACGTTCCATTCGATGAACGAAGGCGTCATCGCCATCGACAGCAGCGAAATCATCACGGTATTCAACGAAAAGGCGAAAAAGATCTTTAATGTCACGGGCGAATTTGTCGGCCGCCCGATCCGTTCGGTCTTAAAAGACACCCGTCTGCCGGAAATCGTCGAAAAAAACGAGGCGGTTTACAACGAAGAAATCAAAGTCAGCGGCAAAGTCATCGTCAGCAACCGCATCCCGATCTGGAAAGACGATGAGCTGATCGGAGCCGTCGCTATTTTCCAGGACCGAACGGAAGTGGCGAAACTGGCAGAAGAACTGACCGGCGTCAAAAACTTCGTGGACGCACTGCGCGTGCAAAGCCACGAACACATGAACAAATTGCATACCATCGCAGGTTTGATTCAGCTCGGCAAACCGCAAAAAGCGCTGCAGCTGGCTCACCACGCAGCTGAAGAACAGGAATTGTCCGCTTATTTCCTCAATGAAAAAATCAGGAACGATGCCATTGCAGGCCTTCTGCTCAGCAAAGTGAAAAGGGGGAAAGAGCTGGGAATCGACGTCGCCATTGACGCCAATAGCCGTTTTACCGATTTTCCGCCGGGATCTGACCAGCATGATTTCGTGGTGGTGCTCGGCAATTTGATTGAAAACGCGTTCGGGTCGTTTGAAGGCACCGACAAAGACGCGAAGCGCATCGATATCAGCATTGAACAATCGCCCAGCATTTGCGCGATTCTGGTGGAAGACAACGGCTCCGGGATCCCGGAAACGCATATGCCCAAGATCTACGAAAAAGGATTCACGGCCAATAAAATAACAGGCACCGGCTATGGCCTGTATTTGGTGAAACAGATTGTCGACAAAGCAAGAGGAACGATTAGCGTCTCTTCCCAGCACGGGGAAGGGACATCGTTCATAATCGATTTCCCGATGGAGGAGGATGAACCGCATGGCAATTGATGAAGGATTTACTGTGTTATTGATCGAAGACGATCCGATGGTCAGGGAAGTGAACAAGGAATTTATCGAAAGCGTCAAAGGCTTCCGCGTGCTCGCGGTTGCGGACAACGGCGAAGAAGGCCTACAACTGGCGAAAGAGCTGGAGCCGGATTTGGTAATCCTTGACATCTTCATGCCGAAAAAAGACGGCATCAAGGTGCTGCGGGAATTTCGCAAACAGAAAATTGAAGTGGACACGATTGTCGTTTCAGCGGCGAAAGACAGCGACACCATTAAATTGATGCTGCAGAACGGTGCGATGGATTACATCATCAAGCCGTTCAAGCTGCACCGCATCCAGCTGGCATTAGAGAAATACCAGGCATACCGCGCCAGCTTCAACCGGTCGGAAACCGTGTCCCAAGAACAATTGGATGTCTTGCTGCACGCAGGACCGGCGAAAAAAGTGGAGACGGGTTTATTGCCAAAAGGCTTGAATGAGTTTACGTTGAACGAAATCATCGTCACCATCCGAGCACAGGAAGTGCCGCGGTCAGCCGAAGAAGTGGCGAGTGCGATCGGCATTGCCCGGGTCACGGCGCGCCGCTATTTGGATTACCTGGAGAAAAGCGGCGTCATTGCGCTGGATGTCCAATACGGTGGAGTCGGCCGGCCGGTCAACCGCTATGTCTACAACCCCGAGTAAAGTGAGACCAAAAAGACCAAAACAGCCATTATGACCATAAACTTCTCCTCTCTCACTGAAAGCGTTATCATTTTGAAAGAATCAGAAAATGAAGCGACATTCAATTGAGGAGGAGAGCATATGAAAAAGCAAATATACAAGAACCTGACATTCCAGGTACTGGCCGCAATCGCCCTTGGCGTCTTGGTCGGGCTGGTATGGCCGAACATCGGCAAGGAAATGAAGCCGGTCGGCGATACGTTCATCAACGCGGTGAAAATGGTCATCGCGCCGATCATCTTCCTGACCATCGTTCTCGGCATTGCAAAAATGGGCGATATGAAAAAAGTCGGCAAAGTCGGCGGGAAAGCATTCCTTTATTTTGAAGTGGTCACGACGCTGGCGTTGGTCATCGGACTGATCGTGGTCAACGTAATCAAACCGGGTGCTGGACTCGATTTCAGCAAACTTGAAAAAGGGGACGTGTCCCAGTACACCGAAACCGGCGCACAAGGCATCAACTGGATCGAATTCGTTACCCACATCGTACCGTCCAATATGGTCGATGCGTTCGCTAAAGGCGACATTCTGCAAGTGCTTTTCTTCTCTGTGCTGTTCGGTGTGGCGCTTGCTACGCTTGGGGAAAAAGGGAAATCGATCATCGATTTGCTGGACAAGCTGTCATTGGTATTCTTCAAAATCATCGGCTTTGTCATGAAAGCTGCGCCGATTGGTGCATTTGCCGCAATGGCCTACACGATCGGGCATTTCGGGCTGACGTCGCTGGTGCCATTGGCGAAATTGATGTTTTCCGTTTACACGACAATGTTCATCTTCATCTTTGTCGTCTTGAACTTGATCTGCAAAATGTACGGATTCAGCTTATGGAAATACTTGAAATTCATCAAAGAAGAAATCCTCATCGTTTTGGGCACGAGCTCTTCGGAATCGGTGCTGCCGCGCATGATGGATAAAATGGAGCGCTACGGTGCTTCGAAATCGGTTGTCGGACTGGTCATTCCGACGGGCTATTCGTTCAACTTGGACGGCACATCGATTTACCTGTCGATGGCAGTGGTATTCCTGGCGCAAGTATTCGGCGTCGATTTGTCGATCGCCCAGCAAATCACCATCATTTTGGTGTTGATGCTGACGTCTAAAGGCGCAGCGGGTGTGACGGGAAGCGGCTTTATCGTTCTTGCGTCGACATTGTCCGCGCTGCAGGTCATTCCTCTTGAAGGCCTGGCATTGCTATTGGGTGTTGACCGCTTCATGAGTGAAGGGCGCGCAATTGTTAACTTGATCGGCAACGGCATCGCGACGATCGTCGTAGCGAAAAGCGTCGGTGAATTTGACGAAACGAAACGCGAAGAAGCCTTCACGGAAATGGTCAAACGGAAAAAGCTGGGCACAGCGGTTGCGGCGAATTCAGAAAGCTGAAAATCCAAAACCTTATGCACAAGAATTTCAAACGGCAGGCGTCTCCGGGAAACCGGGAGGCCTGCCGTTTTTTCATTGATCTGATCGAATGGGGGAACGACGGTATTTAAGAAGCAGCTGCGAAAACAACGGCTGGCGTGATAGGATAGAAGAAACTACTTAGCGAGCGGTTTCAACAACGAATGGAGGAAACAAAGATGGAAACATTGCCAAATTGCCCTGAATGCAAGTCAGCCTATACGTATGAGGATGGAAACCTGCTGGTGTGCCCGGAATGCGGCCACGAATGGACACTTGCAGAGGAAGCGGAAGAAACAGCGAAAGTCGTGCGCGATGCAAACGGCAACATTCTCGCTGACGGCGATTCCGTCACCGTCATCAAAGACCTGAAAGTGAAAGGCACGTCATCAGTGCTGAAAATCGGCACCAAAGCCAAAAACATCAAACTTGTCGAAGGCGACCACGACATCGATTGCAAAATTGACGGCTTCGGACCGATGAAACTGAAATCGGAATTCGTCAAAAAAGGCTGAAGTTGTTCCACATGAAACGGACATACTTATAAAATGAAAGAGCCGGCTGCCGAGAAAATTCGGCAGCTTCTTTTGGTTGCGCTGCGGCTAGTTTTTCTATGGACTTCCTTGTTTGATGAGAGGGATTGGTCGTAAATGTGCAGCAAAAATCGCGAACGTTTGTAAAGTGTTATGGCACATTTACGAACGTTCTTTTTTTGGGTTTTTGGCTGTTTTTAGAGCATTCGGAAAGGTGTACTTTTACGAACGCTTTTTTAGCGAGAAATAATTTATCGACTTCTATCTATAAAACTCAAGAATGGTAAAATAAGTATTATAAAGAAGAGACACAAAAATGAAAGTGAAGGTAAATAGTAGAATGCCACATCCATATGAAAAATATGAAAATACAGAGCTATGGAAAAAAATAGATCAGGCACTAGATGAGTTAGTTGAAAATCAGGACATCAAAGAAATAACAAAGAGAGAATACATTGTCGTATATATCTGCAAGAAGCTCATAGAAACGAAAGAACTGAAATAACATAGAATATCAAGGATCTGAATGTAACTTATGTGCAGTTAAGTTACATTCAAACCAGTCTATAATTAAGGAAAAGAGACAAGAACATGAAAAAAGATTTTTTAAAACAAGAGAAATGGATGATATCACTTTTTCTTCTTGCAATGACAATTGGATATGTTTCAAGTGTCATTTTGATTGGTGGTCCTGTGACATATTCAGCCCCTATTGGTTCATTAACATGGTTTCTTCTGTTTGAATCATGGAATTACAGACGCTTTAAAAAGGAATGGAAAAGCAAGAAATATAGCGATACTTTTAGGGAATATTAATGCCTGACCAGAATGTAACTTATTGTGAATTAAGTTACATTCGTTTGTTGTATATCAGCAGCTTCGATAAATCAGATAAGGGTTGTTAAATAGGAGGCTGGAAGAGTGTTTAAAAGAATTATAGGAGTTTTTCTTAGCGCAGTTATACTGGGATTAGGGGTTGCTGTGTTAAATTATGTCTCACTAAACCAGAGAGAATCTGATGTGTATTATTTAGGTGAAGGAGTTTACTTTATTTTAACTCTATGGGTTTATCTACTCTTCTACCTAGTGGTGGTCGTTCCTTCTTCTTGGATAATAGACAGATGCAGAAAACGTTTTAAAAAAACTACAATTACTAATCAATATTTTATTGGGTTAGCCCTTTACTCTCTTGCAGGTTTATTTTTAGGAACAGCTTATAATTTGCTAATGGGATCAACGCAAAATTACTTGAATAATTTTATTGAAACACTAGCATTCTGGTTTATAGCGCTATTTCTTTATTTCCAAGTTTTATGGGTTCTTGAAAGAGGTTTTTTAGAAAAAATACTAAAGCGTGAAAAATCAGTTCTGTAATTCCTTCAACTAAAAATATAAAACTGAATGTAACTTAATCCTAATTAAGTTACATTCGTTTCTGAAGTTTATTGGTCACGCCAGAATATAAATAATCGAACGAGAAGTCGGTGAGAATATGGTTGATGAAGAATTACAAAAACAGATTACCGCATTGGTGATGGAAGGGAAAATGGAGACAGCTGAACGTCTATTGATCGACTACGTCGAGCAGAATCCCTATGATATCGAGGGGTGGAATCGATTGATTATGCTGGAAGCATTAGCTCCATTTGAGGATTATGAACAAGCCGCTGACTTTGCTCAGGACGCCTTGTATTACCACCCAACCAATCTGCTTTACTTTATCCTGATTCTTTCTTTTACTCCCTGGTACCGAGGAGAACTGGATGACGAACTCGTGGAGCAAGCCGAAGAAGTGCAGCACAAAGCAGATCCGGAAATAGCATCCATTATTTCACTGCTGCTTGCCGACCACTATCAGAGCAAGGATAAGGCTCATTACGAATTCTTATTAAAACGGTCAATCCAGGACTACCCGTATATTGTTAGAAACTACACAGATTTAGGCCAGCATTATATGGGATATGGAAAAAAAGAACTGGGGAAGGCATTGGTCAAAAAAGGCTTCGCCAATGTAAAATTCGTCTACATAGAGGGTGTAGACAACAACCATGACGATCTGGATATTATCCGGTACATCAATGAAATGATAACGGGAGTCTTTACTACTGAATACAGTTATCGTGACTTAGAGAACTTGTTGCAGAAGTAAGCTGACCATGTTTGAACGACTTTTACTAATTCTGAATGTAACTTAATTGCAAGTAAGTTACATTCAGAATTAAGAATAGAGCTAAGAAACTAATCCTATCCTTGCAAATTCAAACTCTGTTCTAACTTCACAATTTTGTCCCACTTAATCGTTTCAGTTTCTTCGTTATTTATATTTAGGGTTTCATAGGCCACCATCAACATTCTTTTTTTCTCTATAACTGCTGGGGTCAGGTCTTTTGTTTTTTTCCGGTACATGGTTAAATGCGCTTCAAAATTCCTCCGGGCCCCTGCTAATGAGTAATCTCCATTCGGACCTCCATCAATTTTTTCGGGATCGAGTTCATTGTAACTTCCGTCCTCCCAATCACACAGTATACAAATTTCGTCATAAGATCTTTTTTCTAAAGTTGGATAGGCGCAGCATGGACAAATTTCTCTCATCATTTAGAAGCTCCTTTGTTAGAAAATTTCTTGATTTTACCACTATTATCTTTATATTAAAGGATTGAAATAAAAAAAGAATAATAGAGAAAATGCCTTTCCGGTTATTAGCGGAAAGGCATTTATGTATTTTCTTGACGAGCATTGAACTGGCTTAGCAGAAAAAACTGGCGGGATACCAATTATAATTTACAATATCGTGTTCCAAGCTTCGTAAGATCTTATTTAAAAAGAATTAGATTCGCATATCAGCAGTTAAGTTAACAGAAGCTGCACAAATAGAAAGGGAGAGAGGATGCTGATTAAAGTTATCTTCTCTCTTTTTTGTGTGAAAGTTTACTTTTACTTAAGGTTATCTTAATTGTCGTCAATTCTTAGAAACATTTAATGAATTGAACTCGTTATTATAAATGACAAGGACTTTCCATCTATTGGAATCTAGTTTAGTAAGAAGTGAAGCAAGAAAATAGCTCATTTTGAAGTCTAAAATAAAAATAGGGGGGATTTATATTTTGAGTACATTTATTTATATGGTTAGACATGGTGAGTCTCCAAAAGAGGGGAATGAGAGAACAAGAGGATTAACGGAAAAAGGACAAACAAATGCTCATCAAATAGCTGAAATATTGAAAGCTGAAGAAATTGATGTTGTTGTTTCAAGCCCATACATACGCTCGGTATTAACAGTTGAAAAATTGGCTCATCAAATAGGTAAGGAGGTTTTAGTATTTGAAGACTTAAAAGAAAGAAGATTTTCTTCGGAAGACAATCGAGTCTCAGATAAGGAATTGCTTCCACTTTTGGAAAGGTCGTTTTTAGAGCCAAATTATGCTTTAGGGGGAGGGGAGTCAAATGTTGAGTGTCAAAAAAGGGCTGTAAAAGTTTTAAAAGAACTTTTAACTACCTATGAAGAGAAAAAGGTTGTAATAGGTACGCACGGAGCCGTAATGACTTTAATGATGGGCTTTTATGACGAAAAATACGACCTGAATTTTTTATATAATACATCAAAACCTGATATCTATAAAATGGAATTCAGCAGGCATGAATTAGTGGATGTTCAAAGATTATGGAGTGAAAGTATGGGAGCTGATCATTAAAACAACGTTACTATACTTCCAGTGATAATCTAAATCCAGACTTTTAAAACTTATAGAAAGATGTGATGAAATGGGATTTTGGTATATATTATTACTTTTAATAGGTATTTCTTTTCTTGTAATAGGTGCTTTAAAGAAAGAAGTTTCGCTTGCTACTAAGATGGTCATACTACTGTTCGTACTTGGTGTCTTCTTTATTGTAGGCTCACTATTTATGCTTATGCCCGGTAGCGATGAAATCATTTCTGAACTCTTAGAGCTAAACTAGTAGGAAGCAAGTTAATATATGACCATATTATCAGAAGATGCTAACTAAAATAGGGAGTAATGAGGCTAAGAAAAACGCTTGATTACTCCATTTTTTTCTGCAAACCTATACTATTAGAAGGGTCTTATTTTTCAAAATGTTATAGCTTTAAATAATTTTAGGATTCAAGCCCAACGAAGATATGCCGTCGCAGAACTTGGAGGAATAATTGTAATGGAAGTTCGACAAGGAGAAGGTTAATAGGAAACTCACTCTTTGCTGCTAAAGAAGATTTCATCTCGAAAAGTTCTCCCTCAAGCGTTAGATTACAACAAGGGATTTGCGTGTAAAACCCCGCTCATCCAGGTGGAAATCTGCTATAATTCAGTTAATATCGGCGACTTTAATAAATTGAAATTTGGTGGATAGCATGAAGCAAAAAGAGAAGCGAAGCAGTGATCACAGTGCTTTAAAGAAAACCTTATTGCAATACAAAGAAGAAGCAAACGAAGACCGTTTGCCGCAGCAGGCTTATATCATTATTCAACAAGCGATTCGAAATCTGCAGCTTCAACCCAATGAGGCTTTTTTAGAACGGGAAATTATCGACATGCTGGAAATGAGCCGGACGCCCGTTCGCGAAGCGTTGATTCGATTGGAGATGGATCGCTGGATTCGGTTGACCCCTCGAAAAGGCTTTAGTGTGGAACCAATCATCAAAGAAAACATCGAGCAAATTTGTCAAATAGCTGAAGCGCTGGATGGCGTGGCTGCGGAGTTAGCCACTTTGAATATGGAGGAAAAACAGCTCGACATGCTGGATTCCCTTATTGCGCGCCAGGAAAAATGCCTGGATGAAAATAATTTAGAGGCTTATTTAGATGCAGATAACCAATTTCATCATTTGATCGTTGAGTATTCGCGGAATGAGCGGCTGCAAAATATCATGGACAGCCATTCGGATCAATTGTACCGGGCTCGCTTATTCACCATTAATGAGCGAAAGCTTCCTGTCCGGTCCATCAAGGAACATAAGGCAATCGTAGCTGCCATGCGAGCCGAGGACAGCAAAGCAGCGCAGCTTCTCATGCATTCCCACAGGCATCGCGGCGGACAGGAAATCTTGCGGATTATCGAAAGCAAGCCAATAAATAAGCAGGGAAAATAGTACAAGACGTTTCTGGACAAGAAGCGTCTTAGGTAGTAGGTAAATAAATATTTATGTTATTTAAAGAATCAAAAGTCATGTCATTTTAGGTATACAGGATTCTGCG
>NZ_JASDCW010000023.1:0-59883 GCF_030407685.1 Planococcus sp. APC 3906
ATAAGGCTCACCGTAACGTTGGATAGGGTAAACTAATTATTATTGAAAGCCACCCCAAGAGTACAGGGGGACATTTCCTTCTGTACTTCTACTACTTGTACCTTTAGCTCATTTACCTTTTTTCAATAATGTCTTAGCGGCTAATGCCCCAACAGCACCTACACCTGTAAGAGCAACTGCACCACCATTTTTCATTCCTTTTCCAACACACTCTTTACAAATCAACCCTATTTTTGTCATATTATCGCATTCTTTATTTTTACACCTTTTAAATGCAGTCTGACATGAATCGCACTTATATTTATTTTCCTTGGTTGCGTTAAACTTTCTTCTACGATTACAAATAGGACAATTTGATTCAATCATCATTATCACTTCCCCAAATAATTTTCGGATCAACTAGATAAGAAACTTTCACATTTTTAAATTGAGTATCTGACAGTCTGTTATGCATTTTATTGGCACTTTCAATAATGGCTTCATTTTCCTTAACGCTATCTATTAAAGTTAATTTTCTTGTTTCTAATTTTTCATGTATATCAGATATTGTTATTTTTTCATCTATGCTTATGTCCTTGATATTAAATATATATACCAGCTTGTTCGCTAATTCCAAGGAATATAAGTCCACTTTCTCACTTAGCCTGATATAATATTTTTTTGAATTTTGATATTCACCAATTACTTGATAACATGTTCCGATTAATCCCAAAGTTTGAAAATAAATTTCTATTAAAAACCCATATTCATCAATTAGTTCTTTTGACTTTTTAATATAATTGCTATTATATTCCGTTCTATTTTTATTGAATATATCCCATATTTTCAGTCCTTCGATAAAATCCGCTTTAAAGCTGTGTTGAATTTTACGTTTTAAAATATCTTCAATAGTCGTTTCGAAAAAATTTGATAAAATTATTAGTTCTGCAATACAAGTATTAACTCTTTCAATAGCTCTCTGATTAGGGAGTGAATCTATCGCTTCTTCAATTACAGATTTTATTCCATTTAAAGTTGAAACCTTTTCTCGCCATAAAAACTCACTTATATGCTCTACCTTTTCATCAATAGCTTCTAGTCTCTTTGAAATTTCTGCAGCCTGCATTTGACCTGATAAAGTGCATATACTTCTAGAAATGTTTGAAAGAGCGGTTGTTTGTCTAGCTTTTTCTATATGTCTTTCAGCTTCTTGAAGCTTTGCTTTCCCTACAAATCTGCCTGTTGCAGCGTTTTTTATTTCAATTGATCCTTTTTTTATTATCAAATCTCCATTTTCAATACCTTCTTGAAATTCGGGTGTTACTATTACTTCCCACAAACTCTGAGCTGTTTCTCCAGTTGATTGGATTTCTTGTTTGAATTTTGGTTGGCTTTGCATTGCCTTCGCTACAGCATCCATTATTTCTGGTGGTAATTCAAGATCATGCTTATATTTCTTTTCTGTAGTATCATTTCTAAGGCTTATTTCCCCATTTTTATATTCGACTATGTCTTTTTTCTCCTCCCTCAAAATGCACTCCTCCTCTTTTATTCTATACACACAATATGATAGTAAATAAAAGAGCAGCCAAAACTAAGCTGTTTACTGGCTGCCCTTTTGTTGAAGTTAATTTAAATATAATTCTTCATTCAAATATTCTTCTATTTTCTTTTTCACTTTCGCTCGCAGTTTCTCATTGCCCTACTCTACTTTGAATAAGGTTTCTATACCAATCCTCATTTACCGAGCCAACTCTTTCTGTCTTAGCCCTTCGGCTTTCTGCTTGCAGTAAAGGTTCATCGCGAGCCAGGAAGATGATTCGTGATCAATGCTGGCATTACCCAAACCTAATTTCCAATCATCATTCCCTTTATCAAATTCCATTTTCAAGTATTTCTTAATATCCACTAACTCCCTTAGTTCTTTACTATTTCATACAAGAAACCATCGCATACATTTGTTTTCGTAGCAATCCGCACTTTTTTATCTAGTTACAAACAGAAAGGTTTAGTTCACATTCCATTTGTTATTTTGATTTCTCCCATGAGGGGCTGAAAAGCAGGAGGAAATTATTAATTTATTATACTTCTGATTTAAACTTTTCATAACTGTTAGCAAGTTTATACGTAACACCGTTCTCCAACGCAGCAAAATGTTTCCGTCCACAAGTGATTTTTCCGTCTTCCTTTAGACGAAGATCTTCTTCATCCGTACTGCCTTTTGTTTCCACTATGAAGAATAAGGTCTCGACTCCATCCTTGTCGATTAATACAGCCCAGTCAGGATTATAGTTCCCAAGTGGTGTATCGATAACAAAGGCTGAAGGGAGCTTTACAAACAACTTTACATCTTCGTCATTATTAAGCTTCTCTGCGAATGTCCGCTCAACGTCGGAATCATAACGAATGTAGTTGTAGACGGATTTATCATTGGATACTTCCACTGCATTCGCTTTCATATAGCCGACAAGTTCTTGCTGCTCAAATAACGATTGCTGATAAAAGGCATGGTCCCCAATACGTTCATACTTAATGCCATCTATAATCAGCTTTTTCTTCTCACGGTTAATAACTTTCATTACCGCTTCCATGAATGCTTGTGGATTCTTCTCAAAATCACTTAAACGTTTGGAGCCGATCAAAATATCAACAAGCGTCCGTCTTTTAAGGTTGGTTTGTTCTTGTAAATAGCGAAGGATATCTGGCAGACGTCGTTTCTCTTCCAGTGCTTCATATACACGCATAGTTTGGCCTTCACCTGACACACCAGATTGATCCACTTTCAGTAAGGCATTTTCTCTTTTGATTTTTCTGGCCTTAAATGCATCCAGCTTTTGGATCGCATGTATACAACGGTTCTTAAGTGTGTCCGAGTCCAAGTCTACTGAATAAGTTGTTTTGTATTTTATCTGGCTCCACATCTGATTAAACTCATCACTTAATAATACTTCCTTATTCATAGTAATATTTACTTCGTCTTTTTTATTGAATATCGGTAGCTTCTTAATAGAACGTTTTATAACTTGTTCAATATCGTACTTTATCGCTTTGAACTCTTCTGGAACATCAAATGTTTCCTCTGCAATTGCTTCCTTCAGCTTGTTTTCAACTTTACCTTTTTTATCAAGGAAGTTTTCTTTTACTAAGAAGGAATACACTTTTGCAGAATACTCAGGACCAATTTCCTTGGACTCCCCAGTGATTTCATCCGTCAGAGTAATAGGAGAGAAGGACTGTTCTTCAAGGTATCCAAACTTAACGCCTGTCTCGTCTTCCATCTCCTTCTGAAGCGACTCGGCAAACTGTTGGTAGGATTCATTTGCTATTACTGTCAGGACATTTATATTTTCATCATACTGCCTTTGTCCATCTTGGTTCACGGACAGGCGCAATCCACGACCAATTTTTTGCCGCTTCGTAAAAGGATCTTTCGTTTCTACAAGAGTACATATTTGGAATACGTTTGGATTATCCCAGCCTTCTTTTAAGGCAGAGTGGGAAAAGATAAACCGCAGCGGCGTACCGAAACTTAATAATTTTTCCTTTTCCTTCATGATAAGTTCAAATGCCGACTCATCATCTTTATTTGAACGAAGGCTGCCATCTTTCGCAAGTGTACTATTTTTGAAGTTTCCGCTCTTATCCTGTGAAAAATATCCATTATGAACTTCTTCAGCACTCTGGTTTGAAATATATTGGTCTTCTTCAAACAGTGATCGATATTTAGGTAATTTGATAAGGGAAGCATACTCTTCTTCAAACATCTTGGCATACTTACCTTTTTGCCATGGTTGGCCTTTGGGATATATTCGATAATTCTCTACTTTGTCTATGAAAAAAAGAGTAAGTACCTTAATTCCTTGATGAACAAGTCTCTTTTCTTTGTCTAAATGCGTGCGGATTGTCTCTCTTATCTGGTATCTCTTGAGCAGGTCGTCATCGACTCCACCCATCGATTCGCCTAATCTCAGTACTTTTCCATTTTCGAATTCAATCATTTCGTTTCCTGGATAGCAGTCAATACCTTCAGCGACGTAGCCCTGATACAGGTCCCGCTCTCCTGATAATAAATATAAATTATTCTTATTGTTAGGATTGATTTCTTTTTTCACTCTGGAAACTGTACCATTTTTCTTCTTCTCATCTAGTTCAACGGTAGCCTTATACCCGTTCTTATTGGAAACACTCACAAGCTTAATGTAGGGGTCGTTAAAATCATCATCAGAATTGACGGATAGTACTTCAATTTTCTTTACTAATTTTTGCTCATAGGCATCGACAGAGTCTAACCTGTACATAAGATTATATGTGTCTCTATGTGTAGCAGAGTATCGTAATTTACAAAGTGGATTTAACGAAGCAATGGCTTCTTTTGCTTTATCCGTGTTATCAACACTTTGCGGCTCGTCGATAATAACAATAGGATTTGTTTCTTGTATAAATTGAATAGGCTTTTTGCCGTTCATTGTGTCTCTTTCACGGTGAATAAGATTCGCCTTGTTTTCCTTTTCTGGATCGTCGAAGCTTTTCTTAAAGGCATCAACGTTAATAATCATTACTTCAATATTGGTGCTTGTTGCATATTCTCGAACTTGTTCCAGTTTTGAAGAGTCATATTTAAAGTAATGACAATGCTGCCCAGGATACTCGTTTGCAAAATGCTCTTCAGTCATCTGAAACGATTTGAATACTCCTTCACGAATGGCAACGCTTGGTACAACTATAATAAACTTAGAAAAACCATACCTTTTGTTCAATTCAAATATGCTTCTTGTATAAACATATGTTTTTCCAGTACCTGTTTCCATTTCGACAGTGAAATTCCAGTCTTGAATACTTTGACTCTTTTTGAGATGATTTTTCATCTGTACATTTTGTACATTTTCAAGAACTTCTGCTTCGGATAACTCCAACTTATTACCGATTCCTAGCTCCGTTATTTCTTGCCCTACAATATCTCCCATACTTACTGTAAAGTTAGATACTTTTACTGTCTGGCCTTCAAAGATGCCTGTGATGGATTGGATAGCGTCAAGTTGATATTGTTGTTTATCAAATTTTATGATCATTTTTGAACAACTCCATTTAATACATTTTGCCTTCAATAAGATTCTTTAACTTATAAAAATCTTTATTTAAAGCTCCCCATTGAAATTCGTGGTTAGGAGTTAAATATCCATATTTTGCAAAACTATTCTCTTTCACTACTGAAAAACTAGATATTTGATTTCCTCTAATCCACCCATAAAATCCAACTTCTTCATTGTAAAAATCTACCCATCCTACAACAACGAAATCCTTTTTACTAGGATTTTGTTGTTCAGGATAACCATACGTCCATCTATCAGAGGGCAAATTAGGCGTGCTTTTTTTAGCAACTTTTATATCAACTTTCTTTCCGTTAATTAGAAAGTCGAATTCATCTGAGTTTCTTTCACTAAAATCACCTTCATCAACTTGATAAGGAATGCCACAATCTTGTAATATTCTTTGGAAAGCAATTTCACCAAGACATCCTATTCTCGCTTTATCTATTCTCTTTTCTTTGCTTAAATTAAATCGCGAATACAATCCATCTTCAACCATTTGTTTAGCACGTTCTGTTGCCGAGATGTACATTTCTTTAAATTCAGTTTTCACAAATAACATTTAAGTCCCCCCTAATTAATTTAATTTCAAAAACTATAGAACTCTTATATCAGAGACTGCATAACGATTTAAGATTTGCTGTGCATTAGTTCTCACCGTATCATTTCCAAAACTTTCATCTAGAAAAACTACACGGGTCGGAGAAATTTTAGCTATTTCTTCCACAGCTTCTAACGAAACATCAAATTCTAAACAAACTATTAAATACCCCATTCCGACACTGTAAAATGTAGTGTCTTCAATTACTTTCTTCTCGATAGAAATATTTAAATCTATGCCATACTTTAATAACACTTCATAAAGGATGTCCTCTTGTATACGATCATCCTTTATCGGATTTATCATATTTATTAAATCCTGTTCTAATTGTTGAGTTTTCTCATCCCAAGTTGTAAGATTCGTATCATCCAATTTAAATACTTTAAACCCAAGGTCGATTTCATTTATAGGCTTTAAAGATTTACTGTTATGAATCTTATTAATAACTCTCCGTATTCTCTCTTTACCGATATCTGTCATTAGAGTATAACCCTGCTCATAAACTTGAGATTTTAGGTTAGTTGGTTCGGGTAACTGAATCATTATATAATTTCTCTGTTCATTTTCTTCATTATTTAATTCTAAGACTGCGTGAGCCGTAGTACCTGAGCCCGAGAAGAAGTCTACTATTAAATCCCCATCTTCTGTAGCCATTTTTATTAAATATTTAATCAAGGAAACTGGCTTTGGATATAATCCGTCTGAAAAGTTAGCACCCATTAACTGATCAAGTTCACTTGATGCATTTTCGTTTGTTCCTACTCCAAATGTCGTATCAATAATATTCCAAGGTTTTTCTGGGTTATACTCTTCTTTTTCATATGAAGGAGAAAAAGCTTTGGACTTTATATAAATCTTAACTTTATTTCGAATTTGATCATCCAAGTATTCTTGGCTCCATTTAAATTTACCATTTAATATCACATCTTCTGTAAAGACACCATTTGTAACATAGGTGTCTTCTAGTAGCTCTATTCGATACGCCTCAGTCCCATAGATACCTTTTTCGTATCTTCCGTCCACTAAAGAAGTCTCAGTTAAGTTTTTGGGAAAGGTAAGTGTTTTTGCAGAATTAGTTTGGTTCATTAAACCATTTGTACTTTTACTAAATTTTCTTAAGCCTTTTAAATCAGGAGTCTTCGATTTTGTATACAATAAAATATATTCAACTGATTTTTTTGTCATTTTCGATAAGTTTGCAGGAGTTCCAGTCTTCTTCCAACTAAACATATCAATAAAGTTAGTCTCTCCAAAAACTTCGTCGCATATTTTCTTAAGATTAAAAACTTCGTTGTCATCAATACTTATAAATATTACACCATCATCTTTTAATAAATTCTTTGCTAGTTTTAACCTCGGATACATCATATTTAGCCAATTAGTATGATATCTTCCTTCTGTCTCAAAATTTGATTTTTGATTTTCTTTTAGATTTTCCTTATAATTTTTTACATTATCGTGAAAGTTGTCTTTATAAACAAAATCTTTCCCAGTATTGTAAGGCGGATCGATATAAATCATCTTCACTTTGTTTCGATATGAATTTTGAAGAATACGAAGCACCTCTAAATTATCACCTTCAATGTAAAGATTTTGAGTTTTATCCCAATTTATACTTTCCTCTTTACTCGGACGCAAAGTACCTGTAGTTTGCTTCTGCGAAATTTGAATTGCTTCTGTTTTACCATGCCAGTTAAATTCATATCTTTCATTTTCTTGTTCGATATTTTCACCAAGAACCAAACGTAATTTATTAATATCAATCTTATTTTCCGTCAGCACTTCAGGAAATAATTCCTTTAGCTTTTCAATATTATCTTGCACTACATTGAATGTTTTTCCTTCTAACTTCTGCAATTAACACAACTCCCTTATTTTCTGTAATTCAGTACTAATTTGCTGTTCTAGTCGCTTTAACTTTATATGCAGATCCATCTTTGCACCAAAATCAATTTGCCCTTTTTGTTCCAGCTTCAATTGTTCAACTTCCTTAAGCTGTATCTGAACATCACTTAATATACTTATCGTTTCATTTCGCTTATCTTTAGCAGAAGGTAATGTTCCTATCATTTGAATTACTTCTCCGCTCTTTATCCATTGATGAATATCTTCATAAGTACTATGAAGGTTTTCAAAAGATAAATTTGAAACCGCCAATGAGTTCAGTAATTTGAAGTATTCAATATCATCTTCCGCAGGATTAAACCATTCAGTAACAGTGGGTTGATCAGCCACAACTTTGGTCTTGTCATTTTTATTGAGCCTTTTGTGGCTGGTGCTCAACAGAATCTGACCATCTGAAGAACCCATAATTAACACAACTGGATTAGGTATCGACTTATGAACAGCACCAATAATCTTTTTTAGATCTTTCGCCGTTCGAAGTTCGACATATACCCAAACCACTTCTGCATAGTGGAATTCGTCATCTTTGTAGATTGGAATATTTGTGCTTTGCTGATTCATAACACTTAATAAATAAATCCCTTCTACCTGTGCAGCGAACAATTCTTTTTCAGATGGGGAGAGATCCGCTTGTGTAAAAAAAGCTTTCTTAGGTATTTTACGATTCAATACAGTACGGGGAGGCATCTCCAACCGATTAATCAACCATTCCCTCATTCCATCACCTACTTTATCACTAAAAATGAAATCAATTCAAAGTCATCTGAGGTTGTAGCTGTGTCCTTTAAAAGACTAGAGTTTCCGAGACTGAACAATGATTCCATGCCTTGCTCTTCAACAATCCCGAGTACAAATTCAACGGCCTTGTCCAACAGATTCTTGTAAGAAGACATGTCTGCCATATTTTCTGTTTCCAAGTTGAACTGTTGAATCAATTCATTGAACACGTTTATTTGGCCATTAGCAACTTTACGGAAGAGATCCAGTATTTGCTTCGTCTTTAAATGCCCTAATCGAACCTCTCCATCCATACTCATATATACAAGGTAATAGGGATACAAGGCACTTGTTTCTTTTACTTTTGCTTCTGCATTGCGTTGTTTGACGCAGAATATCACCCCTGGTTCCGTGTTAAAAGAAGCAGCAAGCTGTACCGAGGTCACTGCGTGCAATCCTAGTGGAGCGGTCTCGATTTTCTTCTTATTGGTTTCCATATAATTAAGCAAATCCATCCTAAAATCATTCAAGGTTAAGTCTGTAATCGAAATACTCCCAGAGATATCCTCTAAATCGACCACTTCTTCTTGTAGCTGCTTCAATTGCTTTTTCCGATATTCCAAATCGTTCATTTGCTTCTTCTCGTCGTATTCGATTACGTTCTCTTCTCCTGTTGCTGAAATATCAAGCAGCACCATCCTGCCACTAACACGAGCTTCCAAGTTAATATACTCATCCAGGTCCATATTTGGCCAAAAGTTCACCAGTTGGATCACATCATTATTAGAACCTAAACGATCGATTCGACCAAAACGTTGTATGATTCGAACTGGATTCCAATGGATATCGTAGTTAATTAAATAATCGCAGTCCTGCAGGTTCTGACCTTCAGAAATGCAATCGGTCGCGATCAATATATCAATTTCATCCCGTGTAATCGAATCAATTTTACTTCTCTCTTTGGCTACTGGTGAAAAGTTGGTCAAAATGGAATTTAAATCTTTTTGAATTCCCTTTAATGTAGTCTGATTTCCTCCAGAGCCTGTGACTAGCGCTGAATGGATACCATGCTTTTTCGACACCCATTGTGATATTTCTTTATATAAATAGTTTGCTGTGTCTGCAAATGCGGTAAAGATAATGATTTTCTTATTTTCACCATTAATTGGATTAAGGAGCTTATGATCAATTTTAGATTTAATTATATTCAACTTGGCATCACGTGGAGCTTGAACTTTCCCCGCTTCTATTAATAACTGCTCAAGTTTTTCTCGATCATCCTGTAAATCCTGCTTCCACTTGATACGGTCGATATCTTGAAGAAGCACTTTTACTTTCGAGCCTATCAGCATGATTTCAACATCTTCATCGTCAATATCGATTTCATTGATACTAATATCGGCATTGGAATATTGCTGAATATTGTCAAGCCTAACTAACAAGTCATCAATTTTTCCCAAGAGAGAGGCCAGTGTCATACCAAACGAATAAATAGAACTTTCCAGCCGTTTTAGCAAATTAACTCTCATTAAGTGAACAAGGCTGCGTTCGCGGTCAATTTGTTTAAATACGGAACCGCCCTTTACTTTCATATCATATTTACGACTATACTCTTCCTGTTTTTCAGGCATTACATACGTCAATGGAGAATAAGCGCTTAAATTCAATCGATTGATGAGCTTGTTGACTTCCTTTATCTCAGGAAAATCATTGAATTCATCAATATCAGCATACACATTACTTGGCTTTAAGCGCTGCGGGAACTTACCGATTTCAGACATATCGTAGTATTTTTCAATATGTTTTCTGGAACGAGCGATGGTCACTGCATCGAGTAATTTAAAATAGTCAAAGTTCAACATTTCAAGGAGATTATCTGACTTCCGCTCTTCCTCATCTAATTTGAGCCATTTATTGAATGAAAGCTGGGCTTTCCGCAGCGTTTGTTCGATACTTTCAATGCCAGCTGATTCCAGCGCTTCATCTTTGCCTTCCGTAATAAAAGCAACCTGGTTTTTCAAATCATTCATTTTATTATTTACAGGCGTCGCTGATAGCATCAGAACTTTTGTCTTAACACCAGCCTTAATAATTTGATTCATTAATCGGGAATAGCGCGTTTCTCTGTCATTTCGAGCCTGGTTATTTCTGAAATTATGTGATTCATCAATAACAATCAAATCGTAGTTACCCCAGTTCACAGTAGATAAATTAATATCTCCTGACACCCCACCTGTACGACTCAAGTCGGTATGATTTAACACGTCATAGTTGAACCGATCGGCAGAGAGGACATTTCGCTTATCATTTTGAGTGTAAATCAACCAGTTCTCTCTTAATTTTTTCGGGGACAAAACCAGTACTCGGTCGTTTCTTAACTCGTAATATTTAATAACTGCAAGAGCTTCGAACGTTTTCCCCAAACCTACACTATCAGCAATAATGCATCCATTGTGTTTTTCCAGCTTATCGATAGCACCGAGCACGCCATCTTTTTGGAATTTATAAAGCTTATTCCATATGGCCGTATCTTTAAAACCAGTTTTGGATTTTACTATCGCATCTTCATCGAATTCTTCCAGATAGTCACTGAAAATATTATATAGCGTGACATAGTAGAGAAACTCTGGAGAATGGTTTTCGTAAATTGCCGCGATTCTTTCCAACACCTCATCCTGCACTTCTTCAACGATAGCCTCGTTTTTCCAAACATCATTGAACCACTGAATATACTGTCTTGTTAATAGAGGCTCATCCATTAGCGAATTCATATGAAGACTTGGTGAATATGTATAGCCTAAACCGCTGCTAGTAAAATCGGAACTTCCTTGAATAGCCACTGATGAACCGTCTTTATTTTCAATATGGAACAGACGATTCTGTGTTAATGGTGACGTTAAAGACTTCATCTTTACCTTTGAACTAATCCATTCAGCACATTCTTTGGCTATTTTCACCTGCGTAAGTTCATTCCGCATCTTAATCTCAAGCTCTGATCCAGATAACCTTCTCTCTCGACTTGACTTATCAATTTCGGTAGTACCTTTTGTAAGTTTTTCTGAAGTGAAAGTAGGATCAATAAATAAAAATCGTACCTCATCCACCTTCATTAATTCCTTTTTTAAGGCCTCGAACGCATATATCGTAAAGTAGGATGACATGATCGCCACCTTAGCATTTTTTTTAAAATATGGCTTTAATGCATCCCCTACCATTCCAGATTTTTTATTGTCTAACATTTTACCTATCATCCTTACACCTCCAAAAGAGAAACTCTAACTATCCAGTTGCCTTTATTCTACAAGACTTCACTTCTTTATTAAATCTATTTTACAAAAATAGTAAGGTCCTATGTCTATATATTATGTGTAAAAATATGTAAATCCTCTACAACTGAAAATATTGCTATTTTATGAACCCACATAATGTTTACATCAAAAACCTTTTTTGTTCTTTTGGTGCCCACCCGTTCCCCCTATTAATGAAAGGAGGTGACTCTTATGAAAGAAGAAAAGCTATCTGAAGGCATGGAAAAGCTTGTGCGCCAGCTCGTCTGTAACGGCTCTGTAACGATGGCTGGAAGAGTGTTGCAGCTTTACGCCTGTCGATGCCTAAAACTGGACAGGGAGAGTGCTAGCGCTTTTGTGCTGCAGTATTTTGAAGATGTATTTCCGAAAGAACTAAAGCACCACCGCAACAAACAAAAACGGCCAAAGAGACAGTTCAACCAGTAATGGGAGAGCTGTTTTTTTAATGTTCATTGAATCGAAAGGAGGTGATAAACATGCAAAAACGAGAAGAGCGGGAACAGAGCAGATTGTCCATCCTGCAAACAGGATTGCAGGAATTTGTGCTTACGGAGTTAATAGAAGGAACTGATTATGGAAAGATCAGTGGCTACAGCAAACCAACGCTTCTGAAGCCTGGAGCCGAAAAGATTTGCCGCTACCTGGAGCTGTCGATTGAGTATACGGTCGAACACCGATATGAAGATTGGGAAAAAGGTTTTTTCCTGTATGAAGTGAAAGTAAGTCTGCGTCAGCTGGATAACGGAACAGTCGCTGCGGCAGGAATCGGATCTGCAAATACAAAAGAGGCTGCCTTTGCCCAGCCTAGTGGATATTCGCACCTCAATACAATCATCAAAATGGCGAAAAAGCGGGCACTTGTCGATGCTGCATTGAATGTGTCAGCGACGAGCGGACATTTCACGCAGGACGTGGAAGACTTTCCGACAACAGCCAAGGCCTATACAGAACATCCTGTCACCAAAAAGCAGCTGACAAAGATCTATCAGTTAGTGCACGAGCTACAGATTGATTATGAAGTAGCCAGAACTATGATCCACACCACTTTCCAAGTCAATCACAGCACAAAGCTGAGCAAATCCCAGGCATCCCGTTTTATTCAACAGCTTCAGCGAATACTCGAAGGCCAGACACATCAAACTTTATAAAAGATACACACCGAACTCATCCGCCTTATGGATGGGTTATTTTTTTGCCTATGGAGCGGAACAACTCGTTCCGAATACTTTCTATTTATTACTTAGGAATACATTTATCGATTACAGGAGGGGCTGCGGCCTCTCCTCATTCTATTTTGAGGAGGAAATTATATGACTACAGCAATGAACAAAAACGAATTCAAGGGGTTACTTGCAGGCAGCATCAAAGAGAAAGAAGACGGGTATGTGGTAAGCGAACTGTTTTCCCGCTATCCATCTGTGCAGGAAATGCTGGATGTGACAGAGGACGAGTTGCTGTCGATCAAAGGCATTGGACAAGTAAAAGCCAAGCAAATCATTTCAGCGCTTATGCTGGCACGCATGAATCTAAGTTTTGTCCAAGAGCGTTTTACGATACGCAGTCCGAAAGATGCTTATGATTATTTGCGCGATATGGAATATCTAACCCAAGAACACTTCGTGGTGCTTGGCCTTAATATAAAGAATCAAGTCCTTTTCAGACAAACTGTATTTATTGGTTCTTTGAATGCTTGTATCGTTCACCCCTCACCGATTTTCCAGCTGTTAATTAAGCGTAATTGTGCTTCTGCGATAGTAGCTCACAATCACCCGTCGGGAAATCCTGCTCCGTCCCAGGAAGATATACAAGTCACCAAGCGGCTTATGGAAGCAGGCAACTTGATGGGGGTGGAAATACTCGACCATATAATAGTAGGAACCGACACATACATCAGTTTGAATGAGAAGGGCTATATGTAAGTCATTAAGGGGGATTTGAAATGAGAGTCCCCTTTCTTTTCATACAACCGAGTTCTCTCACTATTACACCTCATAGTACGAAATTTCTTTAAAAAAAGTAAAAAACCCCTGTTTAAAGGGGTTTCTTTCTTGTTCGTGCTTTATTCTCAGAGTTGTTCTTTTATGCTGGCTGGGAGAGAGTGGCTATATAACAAATGTAAAACGAAGAGTTTAGCAGCATTAATCGTCCTCGTCAAAGGGTAATGCCATTTCTACTGCCTTCCTTAATCGTTCCTTCTGTTCTTCTGTAGATGGTCTCCATTGCGTTTCCCTTCGCAACGCTAGAACTTTCATTGCTTGACGTTCAGTCTCAATATCTTCCTTCGAGAGCTTCTCCACGTCATCAGTCATTTCTTGGACTTTCTTATTTAGCTCTTTTTTTGTTTTATGTGATACTTGGCGACCAGCTAGTTCTTTTTTCACCAGAGTAAGATTCTGAGTTTCCAAGAATAAATGACGAACAAAAGCAATATCACTAGTTAGCTCCCCAGAGATGTGGGTCTTTCTTGCAACACGGTAATAAGCTACTCCTAACTGCTCCTTCATTCCAAAACTATACAGCTCTCTTAACTCTTTGCCAATTATACGTAGCGGTATAGCGGTAGCAGTAGAGTTGATTTCTTGATACATAGAAAGCTTTTCTCGAAAAAAGTTGTACCATATTGAACGTGCACGTTCGTCATACTCAATCGCAACTTGTCCCACGGCCCAACCATCGTCTTGATGCTGTTTTACCCTATGGGTTTTATCGTAGTGAGGTTGATCAGTTTGGATATACCCGTATTCAATCAAATAAGCACGAATTCTCTTACACGTAGCTTTTACTGCTTCTAACTTAGCCTCATAGTCTCTAGCCAGTTCTTCATAAATTTCAGTGGCGAACCTTACAATCGCAGCATCATCCATATGCAGTTTGTCTTTACCCTTAACTAGAATGTCGATGTATGCAGCACCAATGTCGGAATACCTCACAGTAGGAATTAACAGCATACTCCAAAACTCAGAGGGAATTTCGATTTCATAACTAGCTTTTTTTCCTCTTCCTGTAGCTGTAACTACGTGCACACCCATGCTAACCAGTTTAGCTTTTCTCTCATTTTGTGTCCGCTTTTCACAGTGCCTCTCACTCCATTCAACAAATGAAAGGTAGCTTTTATAATCCAAAGTCACCTTATCCATATACCAACCTCCTTAACTATTAAATTCCCCCTCCGATTGCACCTTACTAGTAATCTATCAAACAGCAGTCAGTACATATAATAAAGTGCAAATTGAGGGGGATATATTATTGTAAGTCTTTGTTTTCATATGCTGCTTTTTTTGGATCACAATACTAAATCACGTCTGGCTTTCTAACACTACGCCGTTCACGTAAGCTTCAGCAAAACTGCCGACCCGATAAACAAACAATATCACGAAAAATCCCACACTGCAATTAATAATCACTATAATTGCATTTTCGCTTTTACGTTGGTATTCTTATATAAAATCACAATTGGAAGGAAGATGATGGTGGAAATGAACATGTATACAGTTGAGAATAATGATTTAAAAATTCTTCAAAACAAAGATTTGGGTGGGCGTATCAAGTGGATTAGAGAAAAAGCAAATGAATATAATAGCCCCTTATTTACAGCATATCGACTTGCAGAAAATATTTCGGTCGCTCAATCCACAATCTCTCGTATTGAAACTGGAACGCAACCAAGAGTCGATCTTCTTGAAAAAGTGGCCGAACAATTTGGTGTCTCCATAGCTGTTTTCACTGATGCTTATTACCAGGATGGGGGCAAACCTTTTACGATCTGTAAAAGTAGTGGAACTACCTCACCAAATTCGCAGGAAAAGATATTTAACCTGATTGACACACAATATGAAGCAACTCTTTCCTTATCAATAAAAACGCATGAGGGAATTGACTATACAAGTATTGAAGAAACCGTTTTTTTGTCACCCTTGGAGCATGAGGAGTTTGTGGATGAGGTAAATGCACTTGTTTCAAAAGTGAGAAGCAGACGTAAGAATTGGAAGATCCAACAGGCCTCCTTGAATAAATTGACTGGCAGAAAGGAGAATGAAGTATGATCGGTATTCAATCATCCAACCAACATAGTGAGCTGGATTCCAGCAATCTTGAACCTGATCGTTTTCAAGAAGAAGTCTTCCTGAACGCATTCCTAGAGATTGCCAAAAAAGGCATTATGGACTGGGAGAAAACAAAGGACTTGAAGACAATGGATAGTTAGCTATTCGTTTGAATTATTTTGATTGTTCTATTAGAAGAGGTGGACAAAATTCTATTAAATTTGGATTGGAGGAATGAGATATGACACAAACGCTGAGAGCAGCAATGTACACGCGTGTCAGTACAGAAGAACAAGTTAATGAAGGTTTTAGTTTAAGAGACCAAAAAGAGTCAATCGATGCATATGCTGAGAGGCATGGATTAACAATCGTATCAGAGTATACAGATGCTGGAAAAAGTGGAAAAAGTATAGATGGTCGTCCTCAAATGATCCGTTTACTGGAGGATGCCAGACGAAAAAAGTTTGACGTAGTTATTGTCACAAGGCTGGATCGGTTAGGCAGGAACACAGGTGATTCTATTAAAATTAGTGAACTTTTCGACAAAAACAATGTAAAACTAATCAGCTTATCAGAAAGCATCGATACCACAACTCCGACAGGAAAAGCTTTCTTTAATTTTCTTAGCACTATGAATCAATTGGAAAGAGACACAATAGCAGCCCGTGTAAAGTCAGGAATGACACAACGAGCTAAAGAAGGAAAATGGAATGGCGGCATTTGCTTTGGATATGAAGTGAGTAACAAAAAATTGGAAGTAAATACTGAAGAGGCAAGAATCGTTGAAGAAATATTTGATTATGCTGATCAAGGATTTGGTTATAAGAAAATTGCGGGGATCTTGAATAGAAAAGGCTATACAACCAAAAGAGGACATGCCTTTTCAATTGGGACGTTGAAAGGCATTTTGGACAATCCCATTTATATTGGGAAGATTCGCTTTAACCAACACGTTGACTGGGCTAACAGAAGACGAGCAGGCAAAAATCCTGATGTTCTAATTGTTGATGGAGAACATGAACCTATCATTTCTGATGATTTGTGGAAAAGAGTACAGCACAAACGCTCGACTCGATCCTTC
Organism: Planococcus sp. APC 3906; assembly: GCF_030407685.1. Lineage (NCBI taxonomy): Bacteria > Bacillati > Bacillota > Bacilli > Caryophanales > Caryophanaceae > Planococcus > Planococcus sp. APC 3906. The sequence goes on from NZ_JASDCW010000023.1 coordinate 16,722, forward strand.
AAAGCTGTACAATCATTGAAGCCCTATATTCTAACAAAGCTTATTCGCTGTCCTCAATGCGGTGCTGGCATGGTTTCTGGAAAAGCTACAGGCGCAAAGAAAACGTATCGTTACTACAAATGTGGTACATTTCACAATAAAGGGTCATCTGAATGCTCTTCAAATACCATTAATGCAGATCTGGCAGAACAGCAAGTTTTTGAAGAGTTCAAGCGCATTGTTACCGACACACATTTTCTACAGCGGCTTGTTCAAAAAATGAACTCCGAACGAGAACATTCAACAGAGCCTTTATTAAAAGAAAAGCGTCGCCTAACTGCTGCTTTCAATAAATCTGAAAAATACATTGCTAACCTCACAGAAAAATTAATGAAAGACCCTGATTTATTGCCGTTGTTCGAAGAGAAACTAAAAGAACAGCAAGCATCAAAACAAGCACTTCGACTTCAACTAGAAAATCTAGAAGAAGAGCTGGCCACTACAACGAATGAACCGATCGATCTGATGGCATTTCATTACCTGGTTAAAAATATAGACACGATCATCGAAAAAGCCGACAGCAACGAAAAGAAAGACCTCCTTCGGATGATCATCAAAGAAATCGAGATCACGCCTACCGCTCCAGTACCAAGAAAAGGCCGCCAAATCTCTAAAATTCAGCTTCACTTTGATTTCACACCCACTGGCGTAAAAAAAAAGTCCAAAGACCTGATAAGGATACTGGGCACCTCAGTGTTCGATCAACCAGTTGACTTATCAGCTTTAGACAAACAAAATCCCACAGATAAAGAGATAAGGGACACATTGGAGTCCCTCTCTATTTTACCCTCACTTATGATACGGTTCGCCCTTCATTATCCGAAAAGCCCGGTAAACCTGCTCGACCAAGATCAATTTCATCAATTGATGGGGAAATGTCATTTTCGAGAACGATAATTTCTCATCAGCACGTTTTAATACTTCATCGTGGAGACCCAGCGAGCCACCGATGACGAAGACGATTTTGCTGCGGCCGTAAGTCATGAGTGATTCGATGTCTTTTGCCAGCGCTTCTGACGTTTTCATCTTGCCGTCGATCGCCAGCGCGATAACGTAGGCGTCTGGGGAAATTTTCGCCAGGATCCGGTCGGCTTCCTTCCTCTTTACAATCTCCATATCGGCCTCGCTCAATTGCTCAGGCGCTTTTTCGTCCGCTACTTCGATTTCATTGATCTTTGTGTAGCTTCCCAACCTTTTTGTGTATTCTTCGATGCCAGCTTTCAGGTATTTCTCTTTTAGTTTGCCGACGCTGATAATTGAGATATTCACAACTTATCCCCCTTTACTTAAAATTTACAAACAAGTTACCCCCAGATGTTATGCACATATCCACAGGCATTTCTACATATTGTGTTCCCTCAAGCATTTGCCACAAGATACATCGCGGGCTCTTCACAGTATTCGCACTTTGTGGATAACTTTTCTTCGTCTGGCAATTCTGTAAGAATCGGATAACTTTCTGTCTTGGCAACAAACACGTCTAACGCATGCTCCACATGGGTTTTACAGCAAAAAATCTTCATTTTATCAAATCCTTTCGATTTCCGAATATTCTACATAGTTATACACATTTCGTTCACGTTTATCCACACCCTATTTTAACAGAAGTGAAAGCCCGGGAATAGCAAAGCTTCGAAAGCCCTGTGGATAGTTATTTCCTTCGATGATAGAAATAAGTTATCCACATGACGTTTTTTTGCTTTCACGAACATTGGGCTCGAAAATGGAGCAGCTCGTTTACAAAACTTACAATAACAATACACAGGAAAAGAGGACGAAAAAGTCCCCGATGCGAGGCTTCGCATCGGGGACTTGCTTTTCATATTTCCGGGTGCTCTGCTCCCATTGCCGCCCATTCTTCTTTTGCCGGGCCATAAATGCCGGGAACTTTCAAACCGGCTTGGCGCATGAGCACTGTCATTTGTCCGCGGTGATGGATCTGGTGCGTCATCAGCACTTTCAAAATGGTTGCGACGCTCCACATTTCACCGTACATATTGTGCTCTTCCGACAAGGTCTCATCCGTCCAATTGTCCCGCATCGCCGTCACCATCGACTGGTTGGAAAACCGGTACGCTTCGGCAATTTCCTGCGCCGTGTCCGGCACCGGATTGCCGAATCGCGCCGCTGAGAACTGCAAGCCTGTGTGTCCGACCATTTCATCGAGCGCCGTTGCAATATGCCAAGCCAAACGGCCGAGCGTGCGGTAGCCGTCAGCAACCGGCTGGCTCAATGATTCATCTGTCAGCGCATCCAGCACTTTCTGCGTCGCTTGCTCTTCGGCTTTCCATTCTTTGAAAAAATCTTCCAAGGTTCTGAACATCGAATCCCTCCAGATCATTTACTGTCTTTTCTTTTATTCGCCACTGTTCCGCCATTTCCTGCCCTTAAAAAAGATCCGGAAGCGAGGGCTCCCGGATCTTTTTCGAATGCTATAACGCGGAATTGTCGACAAGCTCCAGTTCAAAGTCCATCAATTCGCCATTGCGGTAAGCTTTGACGGCCATCGTATCGCCGATTTCCTTCGTGTTGTACAAATGCTTGCGAAGCTCAATCAAATCGCCCACAGCTTCGCCGTCCAATTCAATGATGACGTCAAACTGCTGCATGCCCGCTTTAGCGGCCGCAGAATCATCCAGCACCGAATTGACGACAACACCTTCCTTGACGTCTGCAGGCAGGCTCAGTGTCTCTTCACGCTCTGCTTGCGGCACCTGCGCCAGATCAATCAAGGTTACGCCCATTGCCGGGCGGATCATTTCGCCGTTTTCTTCAATCGACTCAATAACCGGGATTGCTGAATTGATCGGAATCGCAAACCCGATCCCTTCGACATTCGATGTGGCGATTTTCATCGAATTGATGCCGATCAGCTGCCCGCTAAGATTGACCAGCGCGCCGCCGCTATTGCCTGGATTGATTGCTGCGTCCGTCTGCAGCACTTCCGCCTGCCAGTCTTCCGTGCCATCGCCATCCAAGTCGACAGGAATGGCCCGGTCCTTGCCGGATACTACTCCCGTCGTCACCGAACCGGAAAAATCAAGGCCCAGCGGATTGCCGATCGCGATCACCGGTTCGCCGCGCTTCAACGCATCCGAATCGCCGAATTCGGCTACGTCCTGGACAGCCGCGCCGTCCATTTCAATAACGGCGAGATCGGTCCATATATCGGTCCCGACAACTTCAGCTGCTACTTTCGTGCCGTCAGCAAGCGTCACTTCAATGCTGTTCGCGCCATCGATCACGTGGTGGTTCGTCACCACAAACGCCCGCCCGTTGTCATTTTTGTAAATGACGCCAGAGCCGGTCCCGGCTTCCTGCTGCTCGGGCTGCGACCAGAAATCCGACGATCCCTGTAGATTCGTCACCCCGACCACCGCATCCGCCACACTGTCCACCGCTCCGGTCACGTCCATCGTCACATCTACCGACACCGATTCCTCCGGCCGCTCCTGTTGGCCGGCATCGTCATTGTTTCCAGTACCATTTCCTGCATTATTATTTCCAGATCCCGGCATCAATTGCGGCACCGACTGAAACAAAAACCACACCAGCAATGCCCCGACCGCCACTCCGGCAAGCCCTGCCAAAAACGAACTCGTGCGCCGCGGCCGTCGACGGCTCTCTGGCGGCTGATTGTAATATCCCACTGCACCCCATCCTCTCCTGCTCTTTACTGTTGTATACCCTTAGTGTAAGAATCCGAAACAGCCTTGGCAAGCCACAGCAACTGTGTCCATTAGGAAAATTAAAATTTGGTTAAACGCCGCTTCGGACGCTTTGGGCATGACTCCCGCAATGAGCCGAGAAGAACACTCGTCTCATTGCAAAGAACTTTCTGCTTCTGCATCGCTGCGCTAGCTTCGAAGCAAAGGAAATGGCCCAAATTCCATTTGGCCATTTCCTTGCCTAGCCCCTTGCCGCGCCGGCGCTCAAAGATCTCTCGATATGGAGCCAAAAAGCGGAGACGCCTGCAAAAGAACTCTGCTCCTGCAGCGCTATGCGCTTCGTCGCAAAGAATTGCCCTCGCAGGCTTCGGTCAACTCTTGCCCGCGGCAAGCGTAGCTTTTTGGCGGAATATCAGCTATAAAAAAAAGGCTGCACCGGTTTTCGGTACAGCCTTTTGGTTCCTTTATACAATAACCAGCTCAGTCGCAATATTGGCATCTGTGTCCAAGAGATCGACATACTCGCCGACGATGATGCCTTTTGTCTGCAAAGTCTGCTCGACGCTCATGCGCGCCAGGTCTTTCATGTTATTATCCGCGCTCAAGTGGGACAGATAAATCCGCGTCGGCTTTTCAGCCATCACTTCGCTCATCGCCACCGCCGCATCTTCATTCGACACGTGGCCCACGTCGCTTAAAATACGCCGTTTGACCGACCACGGGTAGCGCCCCATCTGCAGCATGCCGACGTCATGGTTGCTTTCGAAGACGAACGCGTCCGATGCCTGGATGATGCCTTTCATGCGATCGCTGACATAGCCCGTGTCCGTAATGAGCGCAAGCTTGCGGCCATTTTCATGGAACACGTAAAACATCGGGTCGGCGGCGTCATGCGACACCCCGAACGACTCGATATCGAGCCCGCCGAACGTTTTCACCGTCTCCATGTCAAAATGGAATCGCTGCTCAATTGGAATCGCGCCGACAAGCCCGTCCATCGCCGTCCACGTCTTGGCATTGGCGTAGACCGGCACCTTGTGCTTGCGTGCGACAATGCCGAGGCCTTTGATGTGGTCGCTGTGCTCGTGCGTCACCAGGATGCCGTCCAGGTCGCTCATGCTTTTGCCGATCGACGCGAAAAGGCCTTCCAGCTTGCGGCCGCTCAGTCCGGCATCGACCAAAAATGATTGATTGCCGCTTTCTATATAAATAGCGTTGCCCTTAGAGCCGCTTGCTAATACACTAAAACGCATCATAAAAACTCCTTATTGTGCAGGTTCTTCCTCTTCCTTCTCCTTCAGCTCGATGACGCCATCTTTCACAGCATTGACAAAAAACTCTTGCTGCGTGCCGTCTTCGAGCGTCGCTTTGACGTGCCATGTCGGCAGGAACATTTGCGTTTCTTCCGATACGGTCACATATTCCGAGTAGCCGATTGCCACCGAATCGATTTCCGTATTCGTCGGCAGCAGGCGTTTCTGGTAAAGCGTATGGATGGCTTGGATAGCCGGAATCAAGGTTTTCTGCTGTTCGCTTTCTTCCATGTTCTCGAAAATGGTCTGCTCATAGTTTACCACTTCTGCGTCATCGTTCCAGTAAATCGTCAACTTGCCGCTGTCGCTGTAATACAGCGGACGGCCGTTGATTTCCTGGAAGAAGACCGCTTGGCGATTTTTTTCATCTATGCGCCACAACACATAATTATCGCCTTTGTAGACCGTCTCATCAACGAATTCCTGCAGCACTTCTGTGCTGACATTGTCGCCGAGCGGCATCGGTTCGTTGAATGTGACCGCCAAGGATTTGTCATCTGTGACGTTGCCTGTGGAACCGGAACCCGGGACATCCGCTTCGACGAAAGATTTCATCTTACCGGTGACGTAAGGCAAACTTTCCACTTCTTCCGGCAGATCGGAATAGCTGATTTGATCCGCTTCCAGCTTTTCCTCGTTCGAAGACTCGACGAGAAAAACCACATTCTGCGATTCGTTGTAGCGCTCAAGGTACAGCCAGTACAGGAAGATGTTCAGTATGGCAAAAACAATGATGAATATGGACTTGGTTTTATTCCAATCCAAAGAGATCGCCTCCTAACACGTCTTCCGGCAGCTGCGTCCAAATGCCGTTCGTTTTGTAATACCAGGCTGGCTGCAGGCTGATCAGCCGCTCCGGTTCTTTTTCATCACGGGCCATTGTATAGCCCTGTACGATTTCCGAAACATTTTTTGGTTCGATGTCCATATGCTCGATGGCGTGCAAAACGGCTGCGCCGGAAGGCAATTCCTGCGAACCCGATGCCCCCAACGACTCCAGTACATAATATGGGCGTTTGTAGCGGAAAACCTTTTCCGTCTCATCTTCTATGCCCCATACCACTTCCAGATCGGTTTCGAATGTCTGGCTGAAGACCGGAAGATTGTCCTGATACAGGCGGTAATCGATTTTCTGATTCAGCGGTTCCATGCCGAAATAGCGGTAATCATTCGTCCAGCCGCTATGGGTATTGATAAAATCCGCCGTCTTAAAAATCAATTCGGACGGGATGGCTGGATCGTTCGTTTCTGCCTGCGGCTGCACGTAATTGACGCTTTTGGAGCTTTCATCGAAGTTCATCAGCGCATCTGATTCATCGCTGTACTCCCGGTTCACCAAATCGCCTGTCGTTGTCACGCTGCTCGGATTTTCAAACAAGCCGTCAACCAGCTTCTGCTCCGGAATGTCTTCCTGCAGATAGCGATAGGTGTTCAGCTTTTCCGCACTTTCCGGAATGTAAATCGGCAGCACGCCGACTTCTTTGCTGGTGATATATGTTGAATAATTTGCGAAAGCCGGTTCTACGACTTGGTTCTTCAAGTTCTCCAGTTCCGTTGTTGAGACATTGCCCTGATGCACGCGGCCGGATTTGGAATTGATGAAATACAACATGAAATCCGTTTCACTCGCTTCTCCCCATGCAACAACCATGCGGTCGAATGACGCCTCCGGCATGCTGTCATCGGTGATATTCATAATGCTGTCGATGACTGGGAATGGCACAGGTCCAGGAAAGTAAATCGCCGCGCGGTCAGGACCGTGCATGAAAGATGTCAATTTCTTAACCGGCGTATCTTCTGAAATCGTTGTAATATCATGGATTTGCCATAGTTTCATGACACCCAGCAGCAAATCGATCTGCTCCTGGTTCGTTGTGCCTTTAGCTTCTTCTTCCGAATGGTAAAGCACTTTCGTCGGCTGCACCACTTCGTCAACCGCCTTACTCGCACCTAATGCCACTTCGGTGGCCGGAGTGCTTTCAATTTGCGGAAATGTCGGCGTAAAGGTCCAGATTGTGAATGTCAGCGCCAAGCTGAGGAAAATCAGCAGGAATAAAAAGATCGTTTTTACTTGTTCAACGTATTTCATTCCCACTCACCTCCGTCATCCTCTTCGAATGGCAGCGTGAAGAAAATGGATGTGCCTTTTCCAAATTCACTTTCCGCCCAAATGGCACCGCCATGTGTATTGATCATTTCTTTGGAAATCGCCAAGCCGAGCCCTGTCCCGCCCATTGCACGCGAACGGGCACGATCGACACGGTAGAACCGGTCGAAAATGCGGTCGACGTTTTCTTTCGGAATCCCCATGCCTTGGTCACTGATGCGAATCAGCAAGAAGCCGTCTTCAACGGTCATGTCAAAGCGTACTTTCCCGCCTTCCGGTGAGTATTTCAAGGCATTGGAGACAATGTTATCGATAACTTGCGTCAATTTATCCGGATCGATTTCCACGAAATACTGTTCTTTCGGCAAATAGCGCTCGAAACGCACTTTCTGCGATTTCGACATTTCGAACCGGTCGATGATGCGGTTGAAGAAACGGCCGAATTCAACCATTTCTTTATTGAGTTCCGTTTCAGCGGCATCCATCTTGGACAGTTTCAACAAATCGTTGACCAGGCGGATCATCCGCTCCGTCTCCGTCTGCGTGACGTTCAGGAAATTCGGTGCCAAGTTCGGATCTTCCCACGCACCGTCTGCCAGCGCCTCGAGATAGCTTCTCATCGTCGTCAGCGGCGTCCGCAGCTCATGCGATACATTGGCAACGAATTCGCGCCGCTCGACATCGATTTTCTCCTGCTCGGTATTGTCATGCAGCACGGCGATAACTCCGTTGACAAAGCCGGTCTCTTTTTGGTTGACCGAGAAACTCGTGCGCAGCAGCGTGCTTTCGTCGTATTTGCTGAAATCGAGCGTAATCGCTTCTTTCAGGTGGATCAAGTCTTCGAATGTATACTCCATATCCAATTTCAGGACGGATGTGATCGGGCGGTTGATAACCGTTTCACGTGAAACATTGAGCAGGCGCAGCGCCGGGTCGTTGATGAGGATGACACGGCCGCGCCGATCGGTCGACAAAACGCCGTCTGTCATATTCGATAGCACCGACGCCAATTTACGGCGTTCACTTTCCGTGGACTGCTGGGATTCCTGCAGCCGGTTGGTCAAGTTATTGAACGACTTCGCCAATTGGCCGATTTCATCGTCCCCATAGACGCGTACTTTGCGGGAGAAATTCCCTTTGGCCATTGCCTGAGCCTGCCTCCGCATATCTGAAATCGGTTTGGAGATCGTCTGCGCGACCAGCACTCCGAGAATCGCAGTGACTGCGAGAGCAATCGCTGTTCCGCCTGCCAGGATCGAGTTGATGTCGTCCATCTGGTTATAGACATTTTCAATATCCGCTTCCATATACAAAGTGCCGAGCACTTCGCCGCCTTCAGCCATGATCGGCTGCGTGCGGACCCAAATGCGTTCGGCTTGGCCGTTGACGTAATTCCGGTCATAAGGTGTTTCACCGACAATCGACTGCATGACAACATCGCTTGTCGAACGCTGGCCAACAAGCGACTGATTTTCCACAGCAGAAGACGCCAAAATCCGGTAGCGTGAGTCAATTACGCGAATTTCGTCGATATCGTCCGATTTAAAGCCATTAAGGACCGACCGCAAGCTTTGCTCAGCGGTCAAGTCCTCATCCGTCCGCTCTTTGATCAATTCTTCCCGCACACTGAACTCTACGATGTTCATGCGGTCCTCGATCGAGCTTTTGAAATTATCGATCAGCGTTTCTTCAAGCTGCTGGGCAAAGTAAAGGCCGATGATCTGCATCGCCAATAAAATCAGCAGGATATAAATAAGCACAAACTTAACGTGAATCGATTTAAAAAAACTTACTTTATGCATTCAACCTACTCCTGTTCAGGATTCCGCAAGTAATAGCCTACTCCTCTGCGGGTTACGATCCAGGCCGGGTGGCTCGGATTATCTTCGATTTTTTCGCGCAGGCGGCGGATGGTGACATCCACTGTGCGGACATCTCCGAAATAATCATATCCCCATACCGTCTGCAGCAAATGTTCACGCGTCATCACTTGGCCGATGTGCTTGCCAAGGTAATGCAGCAATTCAAATTCACGGTGCGTCAACTCGATCGTCTCATCGCGTTTCTGGACCAGATAAGCGTCCGGTTGAATCGTCAGCACGCCGACTTCGATGTCGTTCGAGTTAGGTCCGGTTTCATCGGGCGGTACGACGTTCTGGCGGCGCAAATTCGCTTTGACCCGCGCAATCAATTCGCGCGTCGAGAACGGTTTCGTGACGTAATCATCCGCTCCGAGCTCAAGGCCTAAGACTTTATCGATCTCCGAATCCTTAGCCGTCAGCATGATGATCGGGAAATCGAACTTCTTGCGGATCTCACGGCATACTTCCATGCCGTCGCGGTTCGGCAGCATGATATCCAATAACATCAAATCCGGCTGCAATTCTTCCGCCAGTTTGACCGCTTCGTCGCCATCGTACGCACACACGACATTAAAACCTTCTTTTTTTAAATTAAACTGCAGAATATCCGCAATCGGCTTTTCATCATCTACAACCAAAATCGTCTTATTCATCATTCTCTCCCCTTCGTATTCCTACTTTTGTGTATGGAATTCCCTCCGCTATGCATTCTTTTCTACCCTTACTTTATCACTGTTTTAAAGGTTTCGCATCTCTCATTCCCCGGCGGTTATTTCCCGGGAAATAATGCGTGTGAAATTATAAAATATGATTGGCGCTGTTCACTCTTTTCATTGCGCTTCAGGCAGACGCTTTCCGCGGGCCTAGCTTCAGTCTCCTCGTCGCTGCGCTCCTGCGGGGCCTTCAGCTTAGGCTATTCCCGCTGGAGTCGCTGCCTTCCACTCCATTCAAAGGGGATTGCCTAATAGCGAATCAGTTCCTTGTTCAAAACCTTGAAGACCAATTCTGCAGTTTTCCGGAAATCTTGTCTGGATTCTGTCAGGAGCCTCTTCAGTTAACAGTCGTTATTTCCACGTTATCAGGCACGAGCTTGAATTTAACATGCACTATTAGAGAATCATAAGGCATTGCTCGAATTTAACCGGCACTAGCTAACTAGTGCCATCCATATTCTAAGTTCAAAGGCGGAATATGAAAAGCCGTTCACCTCGGTGAACGGCTCCTTAAAGCGAAAGAGCTGAAACGATGCCGTTTCAGCTCTTTTGGTTATATATGTTAAACAAAAAATTTGAGACGTATATTTCGCTTAAGACATGGCTCTCATTAAAAGACGGGTAGAACACCTTCCCTACTTTATTTTGGCCATTTTCTTGCCTATTCCCTTAACACGCCGTCATTGAAATATCCCACGATATGGAGCAAAACAGCGGAGACTCCTGCGGGCTAAGCGAAGTGTCGAAATCCACTCGGGCCAGAGCCCGAGTTAGTTCGGCGCGAGCCCCGCGGACGCGCAGCTGTTTTGCGGAATATCGAGTCTTATAAAATCCAAACTCAACTCTTACTAATTAACGCCACACGCTTGTGACGATGTTTGTTTGGTTGCGGTCAGGCCCGACGGAGAAGATGGAAATCTGGACGCCTGTCAATTGTGCGATGCGCTCAAGGTAATGGCGCGCGTTGGCAGGAAGTTCATCCAATGATTTGCAGCTTGTTACGTCTTCAGACCAGCCCGGAAGCTCTTCGTAGACCGGTTCGCATTCAGCGAGCATGCGCAGGTTCGCCGGGTATTCTGTGATCAATTCGCCGTTGTGGCGGTAAGCTGTACAGATTTTCACCGTGTCCAGTCCGCTCAATACGTCGATCGAGTTGACTGTCAGGTCCGTCAATCCGCTGACGCGTCTCGCGTGGCGGACGACAACGCTGTCGAACCAGCCGATGCGGCGCGGGCGGCCTGTTGTCGTGCCGTATTCTTTGCCGACTTCGCGGATGCGGTTGCCGACTTCGTCGAACAATTCGGTCGGGAACGGTCCGTCGCCGACACGCGATGTGTATGCTTTGCAGACGCCGATGACGTGCTGGATCGTTGTCGGCCCTACGCCGGCTCCGATTGTCACGCCGCCCGCTACCGGGTTCGAAGAGGTAACGAATGGGTATGTACCTTGATCGATATCGAGCATGACGCCTTGTGCGCCTTCAAACAACACACGGCGGCCGTGGTCGATGGCGTCGTTGAGCACTTTTGATGTGTCGGTTACGTATTTCGCAATTTCCTGGCCGTATGCAAAATACTCTTCCATGATTTCTTCAACCGTGAATCCTTCTGTTTCGTAGAATTTCTCGAACAGGCGGTTTTTCTCGATCAAGTTCATGCGCAGTTTTTCTTCGAACACCACATGGTCCAGCAAATCCGCCATGCGAATTCCGACACGCGCTGCTTTGTCCATATAAGCAGGGCCGATGCCTTTGCCCGTTGTTCCGATTTTATTTGCTCCACGGCGTGCTTCTTCCACTTCGTCCTGCTTGATGTGGTATGGCAATAAAACGTGTGCGCGGTTTGAAATGCGCAAGTTTTCCGTTGTGACGCCACGCTCGTGAAGGCCTTTTAATTCTTTGACAAGCGCTTTCGGGTCAACGACCATGCCGTTGCCGATAACGGAAATCTTGTCTTTATAGAAAATCCCGGATGGAATCAAATGCAATTTATATGTGTCTCCGCCGAAAATGATGGTATGCCCTGCGTTATTTCCGCCTTGGTAACGCGCAATCACTTCTGCGTGTTCAGATAGAAAATCAGTGATTTTCCCTTTTCCTTCGTCTCCCCATTGCGTTCCTACTACTACGACTGATGTCATCGTCCGCACCTCCGTTAGGCTTATGCCCTTGTTTCAAACAGTCTTCATTGTACCAACGAAATCGCCCTTCGTCAATCCTAAACAGAAGAAAACACGAACATATTAATGTGTCTTCACATTAATCGTTCGTGTTTAAAAGTCTCCGCCGGATTCGTGCTGGCTCCAGTCGATGGTGACGAATTTATTGTATTCTTTGACGAAAGCCAATTTCACCGTACCGGTCGGGCCGTTACGCTGTTTGGCGATGATGATTTCAATCATGTTCTGGTCTTCGGTTTCCTTGTCGTAATAATCTTCCCGGTACAGGAAGGAAACGATATCGGCATCCTGCTCAATCGATCCCGATTCACGCAAATCCGACATCATCGGCCGCTTGTCCTGCCGCTGCTCCACTCCACGGGACAGCTGCGACAATGCGATGACCGGCACTTCAAGTTCACGCGCCAGCCCTTTCAAGGAACGGGAAATATCGGATACTTCCTGCTGGCGGTTTTCGCCGGAGCGTCCAGGCCCTTGGATCAACTGCAAGTAATCGATCATGATCATGCCAAGGCCATACTCCTGTTTCAAGCGGCGGCATTTGGCACGGATGTCGTTGACCCGGATGCCCGGCGTGTCATCAATGAAGATGCCGGCATTCGATAAACTGCCCATGGCCATCGTCAGTTTGCGCCAGTCTTCCGTCTGCAAAGCCCCTGTACGGAGCACTTGCGCATCGATATTGCCTTCTGCGCACAGCATACGCATGACAAGCTGTTCAGCGCCCATCTCCAAACTGAAGATGGCGACGTTCTCGTCGGTCTTTGTTGCGACGTTCTGTGCGACATTCAGCGCGAATGCCGTCTTACCGACAGATGGACGTGCAGCCACGATGATCAAGTCGTTGCGCTGGAAACCGGCAGTGACTTTGTCGAGGTCGCGGAAGCCGGTCGGGATTCCGGTGACATCGCCTTTGCGGGTATGCAGCAATTCAATATTGTCATACGTGCTGACCAAAACGTCCTTGATGTGGGTAAAGTCACCGGCATTTTTGCGGCTCGATACTTCCATCATCTTTTTTTCCGCTTCTGCGAGAAGTGTTTCCACTTCGTCTTCGCGCGTGAAACCGTCTTCGACAATCGTTGTCGCCACACGGATCAAGCGGCGGAGCAGCGCTTTTTCTTCGACGATGCGCGCATAATGCACGACGTTCGCCGCGGTCGGTACCGCATTGGCGATTTCCGCCAAATACGACAAGCCGCCGACGTCTTCCAGTTCTTTTTTGACCGACAATTCCTCTGTCACCGTCACCACGTCAATCGCTTTGCCGTGATCGGACAAATTGATCATCGTGTCGAAGATTTTCTGGTGTGCAATGCGATAGAAATCCTCAGGATTCACGATCTCCGCTACCGTAATCAGCGCCTGCGGTTCCAGGAAAATGGCGCCGATGACCGATTGCTCGGCTTCGTGGTTATGCGGCGGGACGCGATCTATTGCTTCGTTCATCGGGTTCATCACCTTACGCTTCTTCTGTTACGTGGACTCGAAGCGTAGCGACAACATCTGGATGCACTTTAACCGGAACGTTCGTGTAGCCGAGCGCGCGGATGGCATCGTCCAATTCCATTTTGCGTTTGTCCAATTTGATGCCGTGTGTTTTTTCAAGTTCCTTGGCCACTTGCTTCGTCGTGATCGAACCGAATAAACGGCCGCCTTCGCCTGATTTAGCCGTCAATTCGATCGTCAAGCCTTCTAATGTCGCTTTCAGCTTTTGCGCTTCTTCCAATTCAGCCGCAGCTTCTTTTTGCTCTTTTTTCTTCTGGCCGTCCAATTTGCTGACTGCCGCCGTATTCGCTTCGATGGCGTAATTATTCTTCAATAGGAAGTTGTGTGCGTAGCCGTCCGCCACGTTTTTGACTTCCCCTTTTTTGCCTTTGCCTTTAACGTCTTTTAAAAATATCACTTTCATTCTGTTTGGCCTCCCTCGTATTGTTCCATTATCACTTGTTTTAATTGGGCAATCGCTTTATCCAGCGTCGCATCCGGCATTTGGGTCGCGGCATTCGTCAAATGGCCGCCGCCGCCCATGTTTTCCATAACGATCTGGACGTTGACTTCACCCAGCGAACGGGCTGAAATGCCGATGCCGCCTTCTGCGCGCTCCGCGACGACAAACGATGCATTGACGTCTTTCATCGTCAGCAGAATATCCGCGGTTTGGGCGATCAGCACCGGGCTGTAGATTTTGCCCGCTTCGCCTCTGGCAATCGCGATGCCGTTCGCGACGAATTCCACGGTCTCGACGATTTTCGCGCGTTCCATATACGTTTCCAAATCTTCTTTCAGCAAACGCTGGACCAATACCGTGTCCGCGCCGTTCGAGCGCAAATACGATGCCGCTTCAAAGGTCCGCGAACCGGTCCGCAGCGTAAAGCTCTTGGTATCAACGATGATGCCCGCAAGCATCGCCGTCGCTTCCAGCATCGATAATTTCTCGTGCTTCGGCTGGTATTCCAGCAATTCAGTCACCAGCTCCGCCGTAGACGATGCGTACGGCTCCATGTAAACGAGCAGCGTATTGGTAATGAATTCCTCGCCTCTGCGGTGGTGATCGATCAGCACGACGCGCTCCATGCGCTGGAGCAGCCGCTCATCGATGACCATCGACGGCTTATGCGTATCGACGACGACAAGCAGCGAGTTCTCGGTCATATCCGCCAATGCTTCTTCCGGCGTGATAAAACGTTCGAACAACTCGTCGTCCCCTTCGATTTCTTCCATCAAGCGCATGACGCTGCGGTCGTATTCATTAAAGTCAAGGACGATGCGCCCTTGGACTTTATTCATCGCAGCCATTTTGGCTACGCCGACAGCTGCGCCGATCGCATCCATATCGGGCATTTTATGGCCCATGACAAAAACTTGGTCGCTTTCCTGGATCAAGTCGCGCAGCGCATGCGAAATGACGCGTGCGCGCACACGGGTGCGTTTTTCCACGGGATTCGTCTTGCCGCCGTAAAACTTCACTTTCCCGCTTGGGTGCTTGATCGCCACTTGGTCGCCGCCGCGGCCGAGGACCAGGTCCAGGCCGGACTGCGCCATGCTGCCGAGCTCGACCAGCGAGGCCGAACCGGCGCCGACGCCGATGCTCAAAGTCAAGGCGAGATTGTCTTTCGACGTCACTTCGCGCAGGTCATCGAGAATCGCGAATTTCGACAGCTCAAGGTCTTTCAAAATCGATTCATTGAACACGGCAAGAAAGCGGTCCGACGAAATCCGTTTGACGAAAATGCCGTGGTTCGCGCCCCATTCGTTGACCAGCGACGTGACCAGGCTATTCAAATTGCTCCGCGTCTGATCATCCATGCCTTGCGACAACTCATCGTAATTATCGATGAACAAGATGCCGATAACGGTGCGGTCTGCGTAATACAGCGTCTCGATTTCCACTTGCTCGGTAATGTCGAACAAATAGAACAACCGATCATCCGCACGGTAATAAACCCGGTACTTCCGTTCGCCAAGCGTGATGGTCATGTCTTTTATTTCATCCGATTTCACCAAAGTATGGAATTCATCGGACAAGCTGTAAAGCGATTCGCCGATCAGCGTATCGTATTCCAAAGTCGAGGTCATATACGGATTCGCCCATTCAATGTCGAAACTCTCATTGACCAGCAAAATCCCGATCGGCATCTCGAGGAGCGCTTCTTCTCCGACCTTTTTCATCCGGTAGGACAAGGTCTCTATGTGTTTTTCAGTTTCTTCATATACCCGTTTTTCGGTCACCCAGGCAGCAGTGAAAGCCAGGCCGAACAATAACGTAAAAATGCCGGCGGCCCATTCGGACCAGAGGGTGATCAAAACGATTGCGGCCGCTCCTAAAAGGAGCAGCGCCAAGAGCGGATACCGAAGTTTTCTTTGTCTAAAAAAAGCCGACATTCGTTTCAGCTCCTCATTTTCCTTTAAACTCGTGTGCCCGTTTCACCCAGCCCCGGATATCGAATCCAAGATCGACGATCCCGACGATGCTCGTAAACGACAGCAGCGGAAAAGCCAGAATGCTCACGAGGACCGTCACCCATTTCGGCCATCCTTCTTGATGGATGTAGAAATGGTAGAACGAAACGCCCTGAAGGAACATCAGGAATTGCAGCACGACAGATGCGTTGATGAATATCATATAGGGCATGCTCCCCGGCTGCAAATCAGACAGCAGCGGGACGAGCAAAACGATTAAATAATACCATAATACACTTTTCGGCAATTTCATATCCCGAAAAGGCGGAAATCTTGGAACGTCCGTGCCCAGCCGCTTCAATATCGGCAGGAGGATCAACAACAAGATCCATGTGACAAGGAATACCGACAGCACAAGCAGCGCCGGCAATAAAGTCTCGAACGAGAACATGATCTGGCTGATAAACTCATCGTAATCTTCATTCGGCGCGCCGAACCGTTCCATCATCGCGCTCGTCTGTGCATACGACGTCTCGATCGCCGTCATCATTTCTTCAATCAAATTAATGCCAAATAGCCAAATCGACGCCAAATACTGCAGCATCACGGACATTAACAGCACAATGCCCGAACCCATGAACATGAAAAGCTTGCTCTTGCCGTAATAAATCGACAAGCCGATCACCAAACCGAGCGGCACATGAATCAACGCCAGCGGCAACGACAGCAAGCCGCCGATGATGAATGCCAAAAACAGGCACACCGCAGCAAAAAGTGCAGAAGCCTTCCAATCATACTTCGCGCTGTACCAGGCAATCGGCAGCGCCAAAAAGAGCGTCGTAACGACATTTAAAAGAGGCACATAAACCGAGATCGCCAACAGCACTGTAAACACTGCGGCCATCATCGCGCCATTTGTAAGTTTTCTTGTTTGTTGATTTTGCATTCGTGTGAGTGTCCCCTTCTTTCGGGTTTATTTCATCCTTGTAATTGTATCATGATTAAGGAACCTGAACAAAAGAACGGGATGCTGGCAACTGGGCACAGCCACTTACAGCGTCATGAAAACAAATGACGATATTCCGCAAAACAGCTGCGCTTGCCACGGGCGAGCGCCAAGCCTCCTCAGTCGCTCACGCTCCTTCCGGGGTCTCGGCTGTCTCGCTTTCCCGCAGGCGTCTCCGCTGTTTTGCTCCATATCTGGAGTAGTTGAAGAAACAGAAGAAAGTGTACCTTTCCATCTCTTAATCATAGAAGTAGTTCTCTATTAAGAAAGGTCCTTGATAGCATTTCGCCAATGGCGGAATGCGCCCTTTCAATTAAAGGAGCCGTTCGCCGAAGCGAACGGCTTTTCATATTGGGCTATTGAACTTGGAACAAAGTGATGCCATTTAACTACTGCCGGTTAAAATTCGGACAACGCTTGTTGATTCTCTGCCAGTGCATGTTAAATTCAAGATAATGCCTGTTAACAAAGAAATAGCGCTTGTTAATGGAAGAACCTTCTCTCAAAAACCAAATAGAATCACAGAGAAACCGCAGTTATCACTGTCTTGAAGTTCTTTGATCAAAGAACTGGTTTACTAATAAAAATCCCCTTTGAATGAAGCGGAAGGCAGCGACTCCAGCGGGAGCAGCGAAGCGACCTAAGCTGAAGGCCCCGCAGGAGCGCAGCGACGAGGAGACTGAAGCTAGGCCCGCGGAAAGCGTCTGCCTGAAGCGCAATGAAAAGGAGTTTGAAAAATTTCTCACAAACAAAAAAAAGACCGGTTTCCCGGTCTTTTCGAAAATTATCTTTCTTCAGCTACGAATGGTAGAAGTGCCATGATACGTGAGCGTTTGATAGCGATTGTCAACTTACGTTGCCATTTAGCGCTAGTGCCTGTAACACGACGTGGCAAGATTTTTCCTCTTTCAGAAATAAATTTCTTCAATAGGTCAGTATCTTTATAATCGATGTGCGTGATGTTGTTTGACGTAAAATAACAAACCTTTTTACGCTTTTTGCCTCCGCGACGTGGTGCCATATCGAATTACCTCCTTTTTTGTTGGATTTTAGCCGCTAGTTCCAGCGTTCATTAGAAGGGCAGATCGTCGTCCGATACTTCGATCGGGCCGCTGCCGCTTGAGAACGGATCCTGGTCTACGCGTGTATAGTTTTGTTGGCTTGGGTTTTGCTGACTTGGGCTTGGCGATTGGTTCTGTTGATAGGACGGCTGTTGTCCTTGTGAACGGTCTGCACCAGCTCCAGAACTTTTCGGTTCCAGGAATTGGACGCTGTCTGCAACGACTTCCGTCGTATAAACGCGCTTTCCGTCCTGCCCCTCGTAGCTTCCAGTTTGAATGCGGCCTTCTACGCCAGCCAAGCTTCCTTTTTTCAGGAAATTCGCTGTGTTTTCAGCTTGTTTGCGCCAAACAGTACAATTGATAAAATCAGTTTCCTTCTCACCCTGCGCATTGGAGAATGTCCGGTTTACAGCAAGTGTAAAACGGGCAACTGCCGCACCGCTTGGAGTGTAGCGAAGGTCTGGATCTTTTGTCAGTCTTCCGACTAAAACAACTCGGTTAATCATCAGAATTCAACCTCCTTTTAAGTCAATATTTTTAAGGCTGCCGTCTTTTGCTTATACGTCTTTGCGTACAGCGATATGACGGATAATGTCTTCGTTAATGTTCGCAAGACGTGTGTATTCGTTGATAGCTTCAGAACCAGCGTTTACTTTTACGATCTGGTAGAAACCTTCACGCAAATCGTTGATTTCGTAAGCTAAACGACGTTTACCCCACTCTTTCGACTCGATGATTTCAGCGCCGTTTGAAGTTAGGATGTCGTTAAAACGCTCAACTAGAGCTTTTTTAGCTTCCTCTTCAATTGCAGGCTGAATGATATACATTAATTCATATTCTCTCATCGTGTTGTCACCTCCTCATGGACTTGGGCCCTGCTGTTTCCAGCGGGCAAGGAGCAAGCAATTCATATTATTACTCACATCAATGTATTGTACCACGTTTGGATAGCCGCCGCAAGCATGTTTTTCACTGCCGCTTGCGCTATACTTTAGGCAAATGCCCAAAGGAAGTGATGGAGTGGAACCAGTCCGCATCATTGAATTGGATATCAGGGAAATCGCACCGAAAGCGCTGTGGGCGAACGTCCTGCTCGTGGTGATTTTTGCCGCTGCCTATCATTTCTTCGCAGAGCCGCTGTCGTTCGGTTTTTCCTGGTGGGCAGTCTTGTTCTTCACGGCAGGCTACGCTGCACTGATCGTGCTGCATGAATTATTCCATTTGATCGGCTTCGTTGTATTCGGCAAAACGCCGATCTCATCGCTCGATTACGGATTCGACTTGGATATGGGCATCGCGTACGCCACCACAAGCCGAGCGATTCCAATCAAAGCCATGAAAAAGGCTCTTTTGCTGCCATTTTGGATGACCGCAGCCATACCGGCAGCGTTCGGCTTTTGGCTCGAAAGCCAGACACTCATGCTATTGGGCGCCATGCTCGCTGCGGGTGCCTATGGCGATTTCCATATGTACCGGGCGCTGCTGCAAGAGCGCGCTGACAGCTGGGTCCTTGACGACCCCAAGCTGCCGCGCCTACGGGTCTACGCCGACAACCCGAACGAAAAAAGCACCGGAGAATAAATCCTCCGGTGCTTTTACAGGCTGTCGAAAAATTTATATTTGTTTTGTATTTCGCTTCAACGCACTTGCACATCTCCAAACTAGCGGAGCGATGCAGATACATGCAAGTGCGTTACTCGGGGACCTGGCTTCACTTTCATTCAAAGGTATTTCTTATTAGCGAGGTATTTCTTTTACTGAAGAACACGAAAGATACACTTTCTGCAGTTTCTTTCGCGTTCTCCAGATATGGAGCAAAACAGTTCCGACTCCCGCGGGGTAGCGCAGTGCCGAAATCCACTCGGGCGCTAGCACGAGTTAGTTCGGCGCAAGCCCGCAGGAAAGCGGGGCTGTTTTGCGGAATATCAGCTTCATCAGAAAAATGATTTACCTTTCTCAACAAGCTCAAAAAAAGCACCGGAGAATAAATCCTCCGGTGCTTTTCTGATTTACATTTGTTCCTGTGCAACCCGGACATCCCAGATGCCCGACTCGACTTTTTCTTTCAATAAGCCTTTTGCATTCGCCACGTACACGATGGTTTCCATCACTTCACCGTTCACGAATACCTCAGCCGTCTGTTTATCGAAAAGGTCCGTTTCTGCTTGTGCAGCATACCCTTCGAGATCGTCTATGGCCGGCCATAGCTCTTCCGGAATGTCATAAACCTGCCCCTGGATTTCTCCTTGCTCCGTTTTGACCATTGCCGGATAGCCCATCCCAGTATCATAAAGCGTCCCTTTTGCCATGGCGTGTTCTGCGACTAAAGCGGCTTCACCCAAATAGCAATGATATTTCCCGCCTTCTTTCAATGTTCCATATACGAACAAAAGCATTTCTGATCCTCCTAATTTAAAAAGACCGAGCGCTAAGGCATTCGGTCCCTTTCATAATGTTCCGTGGCGTGATGCATTGTCTTGTATGATAGCTCTGAAATGTTAATTGCCGTTCAGGGCGGTTTCTAAACCTGGTACCTGAAAAATTTTTTAAAGTTTAAAGCTTTTGGCTTAAACGTTAAAACGGAAAAGCATGACGTCGCCGTCTTTAACGATGTATTCTTTGCCTTCTTGGCGCACTTTGCCGGCTTCTTTTGCAGCCGCCATCGAACCTGCTTCAACAAGGTCTTCATAAGCTACGGTCTCGGCGCGGATAAAGCCGCGTTCGAAATCGGAATGGATGACGCCGGCACATTGTGGTGCTTTCATACCTTTTTTAAATGTCCATGCACGCACTTCCTGCACACCGGCAGTAAAGTAAGTAGCAAGCCCGAGCAAGCTGTAAGATGCTTTGACCAATTGATCCAGACCGGATTCTTTGATGCCCAGTTCTTCAAGGAACATCGCTTTCTCCTCTTCGTCCAATTCAGCCATTTCTTCCTCGATCTTCGCACAGATCACGATTACTTCTGCATTCTGTTGTGCCGCGTAATCGCGTACTTGCTGCACATATTCATTGTTGTCCGCTTCCGCGATTTCATCTTCCGCTACGTTCGCTACATAAAGCATCGGCTTAAGCGTCAGCAAGTTCAGGTTTTTCGCGATGCGCAGCTCGTCTTCCGTAAAGTCGATCGAACGGGCCATTTGGCCATCCTCGAATGCTTCGCGCAACTTCATCAGAACCGGCTCTTCGGCAACTGCATCTTTGTCTCTTTGCTTTACAAGTTTGGCAGCGCGCGCAATGCGTTTTTCGATGCTTTCCATGTCCGCAAGGATCAATTCCAAGTTGATGACTTCGATATCGGAAATCGGATCCACTTTGCCGGATACGTGCGTGACGTTGTCGTCGGCGAAGCAACGGACAACCTGGCAGATTGCATCCACTTCACGGATATGAGAAAGGAATTTATTTCCAAGACCTTCCCCTTTGCTTGCGCCTTTCACGATGCCCGCAATATCTGTGAATTCGAAAGCGGTAGGAACCGTTTTCTTCGGATCAACCAATTCCGTCAATTTGTCTAAGCGCTCGTCCGGAACTTCTACAATCCCGACGTTCGGATCTATCGTACAGAACGGGTAATTGGCTGCTTCAGCCCCCGCTTTTGTAATAGCGTTAAATAATGTGGATTTCCCCACGTTTGGTAATCCTACAATCCCTGCAGTCAATGCCATAGGATTCACAACCTCTCTTCTTTTAAAAACGAATTATTTTTTTGCAACCATTCTATTATAGGAATGAAAATCAAATCTGTCCATTTTTCCAAACTTATACAAATATACTATTTAAGTATAATTCTATTCCTGCTCAGCCTTGACCAGCACCCGTTTCATCTTTTTATTGAATTCAACGCGCGGAATCATGACACTGTGCTGGCAGCCTTCGCATTTGATGCGGATGTCCGCACCCATCCGGATGATTTTCCAGGCATTCGCCCCGCACGGATGCCCTTTTTTCATTTCAACGACGTCGTTCAAACCAAATTCTTTCATTTCCATGACTTGGCCTCCCTCTTACTTTTTGGCAATGACCGACGGATTGGTGTCTTCTGGCGAACGCTGCACCATGACCATCCGCGGGTAGGGAATTTCCACGCCTTGTTTGTCGAGGTATTCCTTCAAGTCGCGGCGCAGTCCACGCGAGACGGCGAAATGCTGCATCGGCAAGGTTTCCGCAATGATGCGCATGACCACTTCCGTCGTCGTTAAGTTCTGCACGCCCAGCAATTCGGGCGGCTTGATGATTTGTTCGTATTTATCCTGAACGTCCTCAAGGAATTCCTGGATCAGCTGTTCGACTTTCGCCATATCCGACTCGTACGAAATGTTGATGTCGACCACCGCAATGGAATTGTGGATGGAGAAATTCACGACATCCGTTACATTGCCATTCGGGAAAATGAACAACTCCCCAGTAAAGCCTTTGACTTTCGTCGTCCGGAGCCCGATTTCTTCGACGGTCCCTTCGGCCTGGCCGATGCGGACATAATCGCCGACCGAAAACTGGTCTTCGAAAATGATGAAAAACCCGGTGATGATGTCGCGCACCAAATTCTGTGCGCCAAAACCGATGGCCAGCCCGAGCACCCCGGCCCCGGCGATCAAACCGGTAATGTCAATGGTGAACGCCGACAGCACCGCAATGATGGCCATAAAGTACACCACATAAGCGACGACATTTTCCAGCAATTTCGACATCGTCTGTTGGCGCCGTTCGTTGTATTTCAGCGGCCCTTTGATGCGCACCGCAAATGTTTTCCGGATTAACGCCTTGGCAACCTTTACGACAATCCATGCCAAGAGGATGATCAAAACCACTTTCACACCGACAAAAGCGATGCTCAGCCACATTTCTTCATCCAATAATAATTTCTTTCCTTGTTCTGCTACCTGTTCTACATCTGCCATTGCTTTTGCACTCATTATTACACCTTCCTAACTTACATTTAACCCAAATTCAGCTTAAACATGACCGTGACAATGATCGCAACAACCAATACCCCTGGCAATAAATTAGCAACGCGCATTTTTGTGACGCCCATCAAATTCAAGCCGATGGCGACAATCATGACGCCGCCGGTCGCCGACATTTCCGTGATGAACATGTCGAGCGCTGCTTCCGGAATCAGCAAGCTGATCTGTGTAGCGAATAGCGCAATCAGCCCCTGGTAAACAAATACCGGAATCGCAGCCAGCAATACACCGATGCCAAGCGTCGAAGCCAGGATGATGGAAGTGAATCCATCAATCAACCCTTTCGAGATCAGCACGCCATGTTCATTCGCCAAGCCGCTTTCAAGCGCACCGATAATGCCCATTGCGCCAATGACGAATATCAGCGTTGCCGTCACAAACCCTTGCGCAATGCTGCCTTTGCTTTCTTTTGCGCCCATCTTCACTTCGATCCAATAGCCGAAACTATTCAATTTCTTATCCAAATCGATCCATTCACCGATCACTGCACCGAATACGAGGCTGATGATGACCACCACGAAATTCTCGCTTTGGATCCCCATCTGCAAACCCAGTACGACAACCGCTAAACCGATCACGTACAATACCGTTTCCTTCATCTTTTCAGGAATATTGCGAAGTGCCCGCCCGATTAACGTACCGGCTACAATGAGCACAGCATTAATCAATGTCCCTAAGAGAACCATCTGTTCATTTCCCCTTCCGCCTGCGCTTTCCTGTTCTTTGCATAGCAGAGCCTATTCCCTTTTGAGGAATAGGCGCGTCTTAGTTTAGGAGTTCAAGGATGCGTTCCAGGTCTTCTTCAGAGAAAAATTCGATTTCGATTTTCCCTTTATTTTTTGTTTTTTTGATTTGGACACTCGTCCCGAAGCGGTCTCTCAATTCAGATTGCTTTTCTTCGATGAACAGATCTTTCTTCTTCTCAATTGTTTCACGTGGAACATCTTCGTTCAAACGCTGCACAAGATTTTCCAATTGGCGGACGTTCAAACCTTCCTTCACCACTTTTTCCGCAGTATCCGGAATCAGCTTCTTGGAACGGAGACCGAGCAGTGTGCGGCCATGGCCCATTGTCAGCTTCTTGTCCGAGATCATCTCACGAACTTTTTCCGGCAAAGCCAATAAGCGGACATGGTTGGCGATGTGCGGACGGCTTTTTCCGAGGCGGAACGCAAGCTGTTCCTGCGTCAAGCTCAATGCCTCCATCAGCTTCTGGTAAGCTTCCGCTTCTTCGATCGGCGTCAAATCCTCACGCTGAAGGTTTTCCAGAATAGCAAGTTCCATCATTTGCTGGTCATTCAACTCTTTGATGATCGCTGGAATTTCTTCCAATTTCGCGAGTTTAGCCGCACGGAAACGCCTCTCCCCTACTACCAACTCAAAGTTATTGCCTTTTTTGCGGACCACCACAGGCTGAAGGATGCCGTGTTCTTTGATCGATTCCGACAATTCCTGCAACGCCGTGTCATCAAAAACTTTGCGCGGCTGGTAAGGGTTCGTGCGCAATTGGCCGATGCTCAGCTGGGTAATCTTTTCTGTCTCGCTCAATGATTCGCCCGGGAATAACGCGTTAATCCCTTTTCCTAATCCTTTAGCCATTACGAATCACTTCCCTTGCTAGATCTAAGTAGACTTCTGCGCCCCTGGATTTTGGATCATAAATAATAATCGGTTCGCCGTGGCTCGGTGCTTCGCTCAAACGGATGTTCCGCGGAATGATCGTCCGGTATACTTTATCCTGGAAATATTTTTTCACTTCTTCAATCACCTGCAGCCCCAAATTCGTACGGGCGTCGAGCATTGTCAATAACACACCGTCGATTTCCAAGTCGTGATTTAAATGCTTTTGCACCAAACGCACTGTGCTCAGCAGCTGGCTCAATCCTTCTAATGCATAATACTCGCATTGAACCGGAATCACGATCGCATCAGAAGCTGTCAACGAGTTGATCGTCAATAAGCCCAAAGATGGCGGACAGTCGATAATGATATAATCGTACATTTCTTTGACTTCCTGCAAAGCGGTCTTCAGCCGGACTTCGCGCGACATCGTCGAAACCAGTTCAATTTCCGCTCCTGCCAGTGAAATGGTGGCAGGCACAACATGGAGGTTTTCCACTTTCGTCTCCATGATCGTGTCTTTCACGTCCACATCATCGATGAGCACTTCGTAAATACATTGATCTACATCACCTTTGTTGACACCTACTCCGCTGGTGGCGTTCCCTTGCGGATCAATATCTATTAAAAGGACCTTTTTGCCCAAATAAGCAAGGCAGGCACTCAAATTCACTGAAGATGTCGTTTTTCCTACGCCGCCTTTTTGATTGGCGATCGCAATAATTCTACCCACACTTGCACCAACTTTCTTTCATACTTCTCTCATTTTACTGCGCACTCCGTGTTAATACCATCTATAACACATAAAATAATGATATATCTTTATCTATTGTAGCAAATCCATGTACAAATTATGGTTACATTCACATTAAAAAAGCTCTTTCCGCCTAGGGAAAGAGCTTTTCGTCATTTTTTCTTCGGGATTTTCACCGTAATCTGGTAATATTCATCGTGCTCTTCTTCTTCCGTGGATACATCGATGCCGCTTTTTGACACCATCGTCAACGATTGCTTGATGGTGTTGACGGCAATGCGCACATCACGGCTGAACGCTTTGCGCCTCGGCTTTGCCTTTTTCGGCTCGGTCGACAAGAGCTTCTCCACTTTCAGTTCAAGCTGCTTCACATTCAAGTTCTCTTCCAATGTTTCATCAAAGAGCTTTTTCTGCATGTCAGCATCTTTCACTTTCAGCAGCGCACGCGCATGGCGTTCCATCAGCTTGCGGTCCAGCAAGGCCTGCTGGATGTCCGCCGGCAACTTCAGCAGCCTTAATTTATTAGCGACAGTCGACTGCCCTTTGCCAAGGCGCTGGGCAAGCGCTTCTTGTGTGATGCCGTGGAGTTCCAGCAGGTTTTGATAAGCATTCGCCTCTTCGATCGACGTCAGCTCTTCCCGCTGCAAATTTTCGATCAACGCAATAGAAGCTGTTTCCTTGTCGCTCAAATTGCGGACAATGGCCGGCACTTCGTCCCAGCCAAGCGAAGACATGGCGCGGAAACGCCGCTCCCCTGCGATGATTTCATAATGCGGATCGCCCGTTTCCCCTGTTTCAGCAAGGCGTACGACAATCGGCTGGATGACGCCGTGCATATGGATGGTGCGGGCCAGCTCTTCGATTTTTGCTTCATCAAAGACGGTCCGCGGCTGGAATTTATTGGCGCTAATTTTATCCCGAGGAAGTTTAACAACTTCCTCGGAACTTTCTGCCGCCTCTTGGACTTCCGCTTGTTCATTCACTTGTTCTGTTGGTTCATTTGCTTTATCGCTGCCCCCGAAGAAACGGGAGAAAGGACTTTTCATCCTCAAGCACCACCTTTTAAAAAGCTCACTTGCATAGTATTCGCTATTCCGTGACTCGAACCCTTTATGTCAATGTTCCACGTGAAACAATAACGTTCTCTGGCCTCTGTTGCTTAAGCAATGGGTGATTTGTTCGGCATTCCCGGTTTGCGCGGATATTTCTTCGGTGTTGCTTTGAATTTGCGGAACACTTGGATATAGCGTTCACTTTCTTCAACCGGCAATTTAAACGAATATACGTTCTCGTTTTTGACGCCTAGCTTTTCCAACGCATTTTTTGCGTCTGCCAGTTCATCCGGTGCCGAGGCAGCTTTCATTGCTGCGAATAATCCGCCGTTTTTCACAAGCGGCACGCATAATTCTGCCAGCACCGACAAGCGGGCAACCGCTCGAGCAGTCACCAAATCGTATTTTTCCCGGTGTTCCGACTGGCCAAAATCCTCCGCTCGGGCATGGACAAAGCGCACGCCGGACAAATTCAGCTTGTCGCTCAAATGCGTCAGGAATTGAATCCGTTTATTCAATGAATCGACAATTGTCACTTCAATATGCGGGAAACAAATTTTCAGTGGAATGCTCGGGAATCCGGCACCCGCTCCGACGTCACATAATTTCATCGACTTCGTGAAATCCAAGTAGAAAGCGGCCGTAATCGAATCGTAGAAATGCTTCAAGTAAACAGAAGGCTGATCCGTGATTGCGGTCAAGTTCATCTTTTCGTTCCACTCGACCAATTCTTTGAAATATGTTTGGAATTGAGCCAATTGTCCGTCCGTGAGTTGAATTCCTTTTTCGCTGAGGGCGTCTTTGAATTGTTGTTCGTTCATGCGCTCTTCCCTCCCTCTTCCGTTCTATTTTCTATGTAAAAATGGGCTGGCGCAAACCAGCCCACATTTTATCGGTTTAACTTAACTGGGTATTTTCGCAATTCTTCCTTGTTCAATATACACCAAAAGGATCGAAATGTCAGCAGGGTTCACGCCGGAGATGCGGGAAGCCTGTGCAATCGACAGCGGCCGTACTTCCGTCAGCTTGCCGCGGGCCTCGGTCGCAATCCCGGAAATCGCGTGGTAATCGATGTTTTCCGGAATTTTTTTGTTTTCCATTTTCTTCAGCTTATCCACTTGCTGCAGCGATTTTTCGATGTAGCCTTCGTATTTGATGTGGATTTCGACCTGTTCTTTCACTTCGTCTTCCAGCTCCACTTCGGAAGCAGTCAATTGTGAAATCATATCATAGGTCATTTCCGGGCGTTTCAACAGATCTGCTCCACGGATGCCGTCTTTCAGCTCACTGCCGCCTGCATCCCGTATTGCTTGCTGGGTGGCTTCGGTCGGTTTGATCATGATCGCTCGTAAACGCTTGATTTCTTCTTCAATGCGCTCTTTTTTCGCGATGAAACGCGCGTAGCGTTCCGCTGAGACCATGCCGATGTTGAAACCGAGTTCCGTCAAACGCATATCCGCATTGTCATGACGCAGCAATAAGCGGTATTCCGCACGCGATGTCAATAAACGATACGGTTCGTTCGTGCCTTTTGTCACCAGATCGTCGATCAGGACGCCGATATAAGCGTCTGAACGGCTCAAGATGACTTCTTCTTTGCCCAACACTTTCGCTGCCGCGTTGATGCCGGCCATCAAGCCTTGCCCTGCTGCTTCTTCGTAGCCTGACGTGCCGTTGATCTGCCCTGCCGTGTAAAGATTTTCAAGCTGTTTTGACTCGAGCGTCGGCCATAATTGCGTCGGTACGATGGAATCATATTCAATCGCATAGCCAGCACGCATCATTTCGGCCTTCTCAAGCCCTGGGATCGATTCCAGCAATTGGCGCTGGACGTGTTCAGGCAAACTTGTCGAAAGCCCTTGTACGTAAACCTCGCGCGTATTGCGGCCTTCCGGCTCCAAGAAAATCTGGTGGCGCGGTTTGTCGTTGAAACGCACCACTTTGTCTTCGATGGACGGGCAATAACGCGGTCCCGTCCCTTTGATCATACCGGAATACATCGGCGATAAATGCAGATTGTCATCGATGATCTGATGGGTTTTTTCATTGGTATACGTCAGCCAGCAAGGCAGCTGGTCCATGATGAATTCCGTCGTTTCATAGCTGAATGCACGCGGCACATCATCGCCCGGCTGGATTTCCGTCTTGCTGTAGTCGATCGAATTGCTGTTGACGCGCGGCGGCGTCCCTGTTTTGAAACGGACGGTTTCAAAACCGAGCGCTTCCAGGTTTTCCGCCAGCTTGATCGACGGCTGCTGGTTGTTCGGTCCACTTGAATAACGCAGATCCCCGATGATGATTTCTCCGCGCAGGAACGTCCCGGTCGTAATGACCACGGATTTGGCGCGGTAAATGCCGCCTACCTGTGTGATCAAGCCTTGGACTTTGCCGTCTTCAACGATCAATTCTTCCGCAATGCCCTGGTGGAGCGACAAATTCGGCTCTTCTTCCATCAACCGCTTCATTTCCTGCTGGTAAAGCACTTTATCGGCTTGTGCACGCAAAGCGCGCACTGCCGGCCCTTTTGCGGTATTCAACATTCTCATTTGAATGTGTGTTTTATCGATAACGCGCCCCATGGCTCCGCCAAGTGCGTCAATTTCGCGTACTACGATGCCTTTTGCTGGTCCGCCGATTGACGGGTTGCAAGGCATGAATGCGATCATATCCAGATTCATCGTCAAAACGAGCGTTTTTGCGCCCATCCGTGCTGATGCAAGAGCAGCTTCTGCTCCTGCGTGGCCAGCGCCTACGACGATGACATCGAACGTGCCTGCTTCGTATTGTGGCATGTCCGTTCATTCCCTTCGAGTTTTATTTCCCTAGACAGAACTGCGAGAACAATTGGTTCAATAATCCATCATCTGCGGTATCGCCGATGATTTCCCCCAAAAGTTCCCACGTTCGCGTAACATCAATTTGGATCATGTCCACCGGAACGTCCATTTCGGCCGCCTCAATGGCATCTGAAATGGTTGCGTGCGCTTGGTGGAGCAACGCAATATGGCGTGCATTGGAAACGTACGTCATATCCCCTGATTCGATCGATCCTTCAAAAAACAGTTTTGCAATGGCTTCTTCCAGCTGGTCGATGCCTTCTTCTTCTATTAAAGAAGTGGTGATCAGCTGTTTGTCGCCAGCGAGCTTTTGCACTTCAGCCAAATCGATTTTCTGCGGCAAATCGGTCTTGTTGATGACGACAATATAATCCATGCCTTTCACCGCTTCAAATAACAACACATCTTCGGGCGTCAATGCCTCCGAATAATTGAGTACATAAAGGATGAGATCCGCTTCTTTCAGCACTTTGCGGGAGCGTTCGACGCCGATGCGTTCAACGATGTCCTCGGTTTCCCGGATTCCGGCAGTGTCCACCAAACGCAGCGGCACTCCACGGACATTGACATATTCCTCTATTATATCACGGGTTGTGCCCGCTATTTCTGTGACAATTGCTTTGTTTTCCTGCACAAGGCTATTCAGCAGTGACGATTTTCCAACATTCGGGCGGCCGACAATGACTGTAGAAAGACCTTCTCTCAGAATTTTACCTTGCGACGAGGTCTGGAGCAGCTTGTCGATTTCGGCACGCACCCATTTCGCTTTTTCCAGCATAATTGGGCGCGTCATTTCTTCCACGTCATCGTATTCCGGATAATCGATGTTCACTTCCATTTGAGCGATCGATTCCAGCAGCGCCTGGCGCAAGGTGCCAATCAGTTTCGACAAGCGCCCTTCCATCTGGTTGAGCGCCACGTCCATTGCCCGGTCCGTTTTGGCACGAATCAAATCCATCACCGCTTCCGCTTGCGACAAATCGATGCGCCCGTTGAGGAATGCACGCTTCGTGAATTCCCCTGGCTCCGCCAAGCGCGCGCCTGCCCGCAAAACGAGTGACAGCACGCGATTGACTGAAACAATGCCGCCGTGGCAATTGATTTCGATGACATCTTCGCGAGTAAACGTTTTTGGGCCTTTCATGAACGATACCATGACTTCTTCCACGATTTCCTCTGTCCACGGATCGCCCAGATGGCCATAATGGATCGTATGGGTGGCTTGTGAAGCCAAACTTTTGCCGCTTGGCGCCCGGAATATGCGATCCGCAATTCCAATCGCTTCCGGTCCGCTCAATCGAACGATTGCTATGGCCCCTTCACCGCTTGGCGTAGAGATCGCGGCTATTGTATCGAATTCCATGTAATTGTATCCTCCTTAGTATCGAAAAAAAACGCAAACAGCATTTGCAACACAGCAAAGCCCTAACATGCACAAACTGAAAATTATCCCCAAGGGTTCTCTAGCCCGGGATTTATTGCCGCTTATCAAAAGTTGTCCACATGTGGACAACCGATAATTGCCCGTGACTTTCTAACATATTACATTAGCATAAATGGCCTTATTCCGAAAGGCTGAGCGCTTCGTTTCTTTTCTTTTCACCCTTTTTCTGTCACATCAAAAGAGCCGCCAGGAAATTCCCGGCGGCTCTTTTGCTATTCCTTATCTTAGAGGTTCAATGACCAGATAGCGGTTCGGTTCTTTTCCTTCTGAATACGTATCGATATCAAGCCGCCTTGACAGCGCCTGGTGAATCACTTTCCGTTCATAGGAAGGCATCGGCTCAAATTGGACGCGGCCGCCTGTGCGGATCGCTTTATCAGCCATCCGATCAGCCAGCTGCTCCAATGTTTCCTGGCGCCGCTCCCGGTAATTCTCAGCATCAAGCTCAACGATCATGAATTGGTCCGAATGCTTATTGGCGACAAGCTGTGCTAATTGCTGAAGGGAATTCAGCGTATTGCCGCGCTTTCCAATCAACATCGCCACTTTTTCACTTTCCAGATAGAAATTGACTTGCTTGCCTTTTCGCTTATGCGTGATTTTCAGGTCTTCGATGTTCATGCCTTTTGAAATCGATTGGATGTACGCTTTGGTTTCTTCAATCGCCCGCTCGTTCAACTCGCCGGTCGCTTCTTCCACCAATTCCTCTAAAATTTCTTTCGGTTCACTGAAAACAACCTCAGCTGCTGCCTCTTCTTCCTCCATTGCTGGAGGATTTTCAGCAGGCACCGATTCGTTTACAGTCACTTGAACTTCAGCTTGCTTTGATCCGAAGCCTAAAAATCCCTTTTTTTCGGTTTGAATTACATGAACTGTGACTTCTTCACGAGTTACTTGGAGTTTTTCCAATGCTGCAGATATCGCGTTTTCAACAGTAAGACCCGTTTGCGTAATCTGTTTCACTTTTTAGCCCCTCCTGCTTTCGTTTTAACAGGCTGTTTCGTTTGTTTCACTTGTTTCGTCTGCTTTTTGCCTGCAGGTTGCTTTTCAAGCTCAACAGCCGCCGAAGCAACTTTCTTTTTCTTTTCCCACGGACGATAAATGACCAAGTTCTGAATAAGGGAAATAATATTCCCGATTACCCAATACAATGTCAATGCAGATGGCAAGATGATACCAAATCCAATAATCATGATCGGCATGAAATACATCATGATTTTCATCTGCGGATTGTCCATCGCCGGCCCCGTCAACAGAACCACAAACTGCATCAATCCGGCAATGATTGCCAAAATGATACTTGGTTCAGCGAGCGGGAAAATCAAGAACGAGCCCAAATCGATTGTCGGCGTATTGTTCATCCGGCTGATCGCGTGGTAGAAGCCGATCAATACCGGCATCTGGACCAACACCGGCAAGCAGCCAGCCATTGGATTGACGCCGCGCTCTGAAAACATCGCCATCATTTCCTGCTGGTATTTCTGCTGCGTTACCGCATCTTTCGATTTGTACTTTTCTTTTAGTTTCGCCAACTCCGGCTGAAGTTCCTGCATGCGCTTCGAGCTGCGCGTCTGTTTGACCATCAGCGGCAATAAAGCCACCCGGATGATGATGGTTACAGCAATAATTCCCAATCCGTACGTTCCAAGCAGATCTTTAAAATACGTTATCGCTGAAACCAGCGGCCAAACGATAAACTTGTTCCAAAATCCTTCGCTGTCGGCACTGATCGGCTGTTCGAACTCAGTACAACCGGCTAGCAGCAATGAAACCGCTATCAGTGAAATAAGCAGTACGATGCGTTTATTCAAGCTTGTTCCCCCAAACTACTTTTCAGTTGCTTCTATAATAACATTCCATTTGCGGTGTTTTCTAGTTCTTTGGCAAAGCGCGCGCGATTTTCAGCACATGCTCCAGGCTCTTTTTGCTTTCATGATAATCCAAATCGGCCGATTGTGGCCGCGCGATGATGACATAATCAGCGTTCTGCATCAAAAGGGTTTGATTTTCAAGAAATGCCTGCCGTATAAAACGCTTGATGCGGTTCCGCGTAACTGCGTTCCCCACTTTTTTGCTGACGGACAATCCCAGGCGAAACTCCGGCTGATCGTTTTTCAATACATAGACGATAAACTGGCGATTTGCGAAAGATTTCCCTTTTTTGAAAATCCGCTGAAATTCTTTATTCTTCTTGATCCGTTGGTGCTTATTCATTTTTTCACCTGCTTATTGTGGTTCATTTCTGCTGAAAAATCGGCAGAAAAGAAAAAAAAGACCACTGATGCGGTCAGTGGACTTAAGCTGATAGTACTTTTCTTCCTTTACGACGGCGTGCTGCGATTACTCTACGTCCGTTTTTTGTGCTCATACGTGCTCTGAAGCCGTGTACTTTGCTGTGTTTACGTTTATTTGGTTGGTATGTGCGTAATGTCATTGGTGACACCTCCTGAATATAAGTTAACTATTTCTCAAAGACAGTCTTGACTATTATATAGTCGCTGTGCATCAAATGTCAATGTCTTATTGAAAAAGAAGCCATTGTCCAATTCCTGACTAAGGAAATGAAATAGTTTTACTCCCTCCCTAATAACTCCAGGATCTACTCTCTTATAAAAGTGGAAGCAAAAAAGAAACCTTATAACAACGCTTCGGCCGCTTTAGGCTGAGCAAAGACGATTGTTTCTGTTTCTGTCTCTGCATCGCTGCGCTAGCTTCGAAGCAAAGGAAATAATCCTAATTCCATTTAGCCATTTCCTTGCCCAGCCCTTGGGCGCGCCTTCACTGGATAAGCATTTAACAAAAGAACTATGACACAATTATTTCCTTCATAAATCAGCAGTTAGTATAGAGAGTGCATCTTTCATTTTCTTTGATAAAAAGTGATCATCTGCTAAGAACTAACTTTGAATGAAGCGCAAGGCGGCGACTCCTGCGGGATAAGTGGGTCAATGGAGACCCCGCAAGCATGCGAAGCGGGCTGAGGAGGCTCCATGCCCACCCCGCGGAAAGCGTCCGCCTGAAGCGAAATGAAAAACGACTCCGAAAGTTTCCTTCTTCCCTCTTTCTCTCACCATAAAGTTATCCACATACCCTCCAGAAAAATTATATTTCCCTGTGCGCCGTTTTTTTGGTAAACTATTTTATCCACACCCCTTATCTACAACTTCCTCACATACAAACCCCCTGTGGATAGAATTTTTGTGTGTAATAATTGTAATGTGGATAACTTAATTAATCGCTTGTAATGTCTCAATTATTTTGATAACATTAACTTGTTTTCACTTGTTGATAATTTTTCGTCCAAAAAACTTATCCACAAACTGTGGGTAAGGTGTGGACAGTTAATAAACGGTCTGTTTGCAAGTGTTATCCACAGGCTGTGATTTTGTGTATGGTATACTAAAAAAATATTTACATATAAAGGAGAAACGCTATTGGAACACTTAGACGAAATATGGTCAAGTGTCTTAGCCCAAGTTGAAACAAAAATCTCCAAACCCAGTTTTGAAACGTGGTTAAAGTCAACCAAACTTTTGTCTTATCAGAGCGATACAGTCACAATATCAGCGCCAAATTCGTTTGCACGTGATTGGTTGGAAAACCATTACGTGCATTTAATTACTGGAATCCTTTCAGATTTGACGGGCGATGATCTGCTGATAAAGTTTGTTGTGCCCAAAAATCAGGATATGGATGATTTTCAACTACCAGCCCCACGTGTAAAGCCTGGCCAGAATGAGCTGCAGGAATTTCTTCCTGGGATGTTGAACCCGAAATATACATTCGATACGTTTGTAATCGGGTCCGGCAACCGTTTTGCCCATGCTGCCTCGCTAGCGGTCGCCGAAGCGCCAGCTAAAGCGTATAATCCGTTGTTTATCTACGGTGGAGTTGGACTTGGCAAGACACATTTAATGCACGCAATCGGACATTATGTCCTTGAACACAACCCGAACGCCAAGGTGGTTTATTTGTCTTCGGAAAAATTCACCAATGAGTTCATCAACTCGATCCGCGACAACCAAACCGTCGATTTCCGCAATAAATACCGCAGCGTCGACATTTTATTGATTGATGATATTCAGTTTTTGGCTGGAAAAGAGCAGACGCAAGAAGAATTCTTCCATACATTCAATACGCTGCACGAAGAATCCAAACAGATTATCATCTCCAGCGACCGGCCGCCAAAAGAGATTCCAACGCTGGAAGATCGCTTGAGATCACGCTTTGAATGGGGCCTTATCACCGATATCACGCCGCCGGACCTTGAAACGCGCATTGCGATTCTGCGCAAAAAAGCGAAAGCGGACGGCCTGGATATTCCGAATGACGTCATGACGTATATCGCCAATTCAATCGATTCGAATATTCGTGAACTTGAAGGGGCTCTGATCCGGGTGGTGGCATATTCTTCGCTGATCAACCGTGATATGAGCGCTGAACTGGCCGCTGAAGCCTTAAAAGACATCATGCCGAACTCAAAACCGAAAGTGATCACGATTTTAGACATTCAGCATGCTGTAGGCGATCAATATAATGTGAAATTAGAAGATTTCAAGACCAAGCGCCGGACAAAGGACATTGCCTATCCGCGCCAAGTTGCGATGTATTTATCCCGGGAAATGACGGATTTTTCGCTGCCTAAAATTGGGGAAGAATTCGGAGGGCGGGACCATACGACGGTCATCCATGCCCACGAGAAGATTTCGAGGATGCTGAAAGACAACCAGCAGCTCCAGCAAGAAGTCAAAGATATTCGGAGTACGCTCGGCAAAGGGTGAAATAGCTTGTGGATAACCCACAAAATGCCCAACGGGTTTGTACACAGCCTATCTACATGTGGATAACCTGCTGTGATTCGGAATTTTGGGCTTATCCACATATTCACAGGCCCTACTACTATTATTACTTTAAAAGCATTAAATAAAATATATATATAAGCGAGGTTCGAGAATGAAATTCGAGATAATGCGTGAACGGTTAGTCGAAGGTTTAAACGATGTAATGAAAGCAGTCAGTTCAAAAACAACGATTCCAATTTTGACTGGTATTAAAATGGACGTTTCTTCTGAAGGAATGAGATTGACAGGAAGTGATTCAGATATCACAATCCAGACATTCATCCCGGCTGAAGAAGATGGAGAACAGATCATCCGCGTATCCCAAGGAGGAAGCATTGTCCTTCAGGCAAAAGTATTCGGGGAAATTATCCGCAAATTGCCGACAAACGATGTTGAAATCGAAATTACGGGGAACTTCCAGACGCATATTCGTTCAGGGAAATCGGAATTCCATTTAATTGGACTGGATGCGATGGATTATCCACAGCTTCCTGAAATCCAGGATGACCGTTTATTCTCAATCCCGGCAGATCTTTTGAAAACAATCAACCGCGAAACGATCTTTGCAGTATCAAGTTCTGAAACTCGACCTGTTTTGACTGGCGTTCATTGGGAAGTGAAAGACGGGGAATTGGTTTGTGTCGCAACTGACAGCCACCGTTTGGCGCGCCGTAAGACGAAATTGGAAACTTTGCCGGAAGATGAATACAGCGTAGTTATCCCAGGCAAGAGCTTGAACGAACTGAACAAAATTTTGGATGACAATTCCGATCCGGTTGAAATCGTCATGACCAACCAGCAGGTTTTGTTCAAAACAAAGCACATCCTATTTTTCTCCCGTTTGCTGGAAGGCAATTATCCGGATACATCCCGCTTGATTCCTGCTGAATACAAAACGGAAGTGACAGTCAATGGACGTTCTTTGCTGCAGGCTATTGACCGTGCGTCATTATTGGCACGTGAAGAACGCAATAATGTGGTGCGTTTCTCGACAAATTCAGGCAATGAAATCGAAGTTTCTTCTAATTCACCGGAAGTCGGGAAAGTTGAAGAGCAGCTTCAAGCACAAAGCATTGAAGGCGAAGATTTGAAAATTTCGTTCAGCGCGAAATTCATGATGGACGCTCTTAAAGCAATTGATGGCCAAGACGTGCTGATTCAATTCACAGGACCTATGCGCCCATTCATTTTGAAGTCGGCTTTGGACGATTCGATTTTACAGTTGATTCTTCCTGTCCGAACGTATTAAAAAACAAAAAGACCCTCGAGGATAGCCTATACGGCTATCCTTTTTACTTTTTACCCTAAATAGGGTAAAATAGAGGGATAGACTACGAAGCGAAGGATGAGTGCATTTTGAAAGAAATCGGTATTGAGACAGAATTTATTACACTTGGCCAATTACTTAAGATGACTGACACGATCAGTTCAGGAGGAATGGCGAAATGGTTCCTAAGCGAACATGAAGTTTTCGTCAATGGCGAAGCTGAAAATCGCAGAGGCAAAAAACTCCGTCCGGAAGATACCGTATCGATCCCAGAAGTCGGGGAGTTTCGTATTGTGGTAGCTGAAGGCTTGAGCTTCGATGTGGATTGAGCATCTCGAGCTTTCGAATTATCGGAACTACGAAAAGCTTGAACTGACATTTTCGCCGGGCATCAATGTTTTTATAGGAGAGAATGCACAAGGGAAGACCAATATCATGGAATCTCTGTATGTATTGTCAATGGCAAAATCACATCGGACGGCTAATGATAAAGAATTGATACGCTGGGAATCTGAATATGGTAAAATAAAGGGTGATGTGCACCGTAAATACGGTAAATTGCCTCTTGAAATCATCTTGTCGAAAAAAGGCAAAAAAGCGAAAGTCAACCATCTTGAACAACGGCGTCTTAGCGATTATATCGGGCAATTGAATGTGGTCATGTTTGCGCCCGAAGATCTTCATCTCGTAAAAGGCAGTCCGCAAGTGCGCAGGCGCTTTATCGATATGGAAATCGGCCAGATTTCTCCGGTTTATTTGCATGATTTATTGATGTACCAAAAACT
Organism: Planococcus sp. APC 3906; assembly: GCF_030407685.1. Lineage (NCBI taxonomy): Bacteria > Bacillati > Bacillota > Bacilli > Caryophanales > Caryophanaceae > Planococcus > Planococcus sp. APC 3906. The sequence goes on from NZ_JASDCW010000023.1 coordinate 54,139, forward strand.
TTTAAAACAGCGCAATCATATACTTAAGCAGCATTACGGAAAACAGACAATCAATGATGTCATGTTCGACGTTTATACAGAACAGTTTATCGAAGCAGCGGTGAAAATCATCCGCAAACGCTACCAGTTTATGGAGCTGTTGCAAAAATGGGCTGAACCGATCCATTCCGGGATTTCCCGGGGGCTGGAACAACTTCAAATCCGCTATCAGCCGATCAGTGGACTAAAGCCTGAGTGGACGCCCGAAGAAATGGCGTCTTTTTTAGAGCAAAAACTTATAGAGTCAAGGAAACGGGAAATTGAGCGGGGAGTGACGCTTATTGGCCCACACCGCGATGATCTTCAATTTTTCGTCAATGGCTACGATATTCAGACTTACGGTTCTCAAGGCCAGCAGCGAACAACGGCTTTATCGCTGAAACTGGCTGAGATCGAATTGATCAAACAGGAAGTCGGAGAAGCACCTGTGCTGTTGCTGGATGATGTGCTATCGGAATTGGATGATTACAGGCAATCGCATTTATTGAATACGATTCATGGCTCGGTCCAGACGTTTGTCACTACGACCAGCGTGGAAGGGATACAGCACGAAACCATTCAAAATGCGCGCCTTTTTGAAGTTGTGAAAGGCGAAGTCAAGGAGTGATTTCCCATTTATGTCTCAATAAGCACCGAGCAGACCATTCAGGCCAGCGGGATTATCGCCGTCATTTCAACCCCAAATTATGCGCCGTCCGCTTTTACGCGGCTGCTCGTACCGATAGATAAAGTGAAATCATTCGTAATCACGGATGATTTCATTTATGGATCGCCCTTAAAGGCGCAGGCCATTATTAAACAACTCATGGACATTGGGCCATTAGCAAAAAAAGTGCAAAAAAGAATGCAGTAAGGAAGAGCAGGTGAACGGGAATGGCAATGGAAGAAAAAAATCTTCAACCATCTTATGAAGCTAGTCAAATCCAAGTTCTTGAAGGCTTGGAAGCTGTCCGCAAAAGACCCGGAATGTATATTGGTTCTACAAGTGCGAAAGGGCTTCACCACTTGGTTTGGGAAATTGTTGATAACAGCATCGATGAGGCGCTTGCAGGCTATTGTGATGAAATCCAAGTCACGATCGAATCCGACAATTGGATTCGCGTCGTTGATAACGGACGCGGAATTCCAGTCGGCATGCAGGAAAAAATGGGGCGCCCAGCTGTCGAAGTCATTATGACTGTACTCCACGCCGGCGGTAAATTCGGCGGCGGAGGCTATAAAGTTTCCGGCGGTTTGCACGGCGTTGGCGCATCAGTGGTCAATGCTTTGTCCGAAGTTACAGAAGTTTATGTGAACCGGGACGGCAAACGCCATTACATTAAATTTGAACGCGGAGCGGTGACTGAAGAATTGCACGTCATCGGCGACGCTGAAAATACAGGCACGACGATCCGTTTTAAAGCGGATTCCGATATCTTCAAGGAAACGACGGTTTATGAATTTGATATCCTGGACCATCGTCTGCGCGAACTTGCGTACTTGAACCGCGGGTTGAGAATTGTGGCCAGTGATGAACGCGAAGGCGAAGAAAAAGAGAAAATCTACCACTTCGAAGGCGGCATCAAATCTTACGTCGAACATCTCAATAAATCCAAAGATCCTCTTTACGAGGAAGCGATTTTTGTCGAGTCTGAAAAAGATGGCATTACTGTCGAGGTCGCAATGCAATACAATGCGGGCTATGCAGCCAATATTTTCTCATTTGCCAATAATATCAATACACATGAAGGCGGGACGCATGAATCCGGCTTTAAAACGGCCTTGACGCGCGTCATCAATGATTACGCACGCAAAAACGGCATGTTGAAAGAACAAGATCCGAACCTGACAGGCGACGACGTTAGGGAAGGGTTGACTGCGATTATTTCCGTCAAGCATCCGGATCCGCAGTTTGAAGGCCAAACCAAGACGAAACTCGGCAACACCGAAGTAAGCCCTATCGTCAATAATTTATTCTCAGCAGGTTTTGAACGTTTCCTTTTGGAAAATCCATCCATTTCACGCAAGATTGTTGAAAAAGGGATCATGGCTTCCCACGCCCGAATGGCTGCCAAAAAAGCCCGTGAATTCACACGCCGCAAGTCGGTTCTCGAAGTATCGAGCCTGCCCGGCAAATTGGCGGATTGTTCTTCACGCGATCCGAAAGTCAGTGAAATTTACATTGTTGAGGGTGATTCTGCCGGAGGTTCGGCCAAATCGGGCCGTGACCGCCATTTCCAGGCAATTTTGCCGCTGCGCGGTAAAATCCTGAACGTTGAAAAAGCGCGTCTCGACAAAATCTTGTCGAATGCGGAGATCCGCAACATCATTACGGCGCTTGGCACAGGAATCGGAGAAGAGTTCAACTTGGAAAAAGCGCGCTACCACAAAGTCGTCATCATGACCGATGCTGACGTCGACGGCGCCCATATCCGCACATTGCTGCTGACATTCTTTTTCCGTTACATGCGCCCATTGATTGAAGCAGGCTATATCTACATTGCCCAGCCGCCATTGTTCCAGATCAAGCAAGGCAAGCATGTGGATTATGTATACACCGATGCACAGCTGAAAGAAGCGCTTGGCAAACTGCCGAGTACGCCTAAACCGAATATCCAGCGCTATAAAGGGCTCGGCGAGATGAACGCTACACAATTATGGGATACCACAATGGACCCGGATGTACGGACATTGCTGCAAGTTACGCTGAACGACGCCATGACCGCGGATGAAACTTTCCACATCCTGATGGGTGACGACGTGGAACCGCGCCGGAACTTCATTGAGGAAAACGCACGTTACGTTAAAAACTTGGATATTTAATTTGGATCGAGTAGTTGAGAGGAGGCTGCGGTTATGGCTGAACGGCCAAGCAGTGGTGTTGAAGAAATAAATATAAGCACGGAGATGCGTACATCCTTTTTGGATTATGCAATGAGTGTTATCGTTTCCCGTGCCTTGCCGGATGTACGCGATGGGCTGAAGCCTGTTCATCGCCGCATCCTTTATGCGATGCATGATTTAGGAATCACTTCAGATAAAGCCTATAAAAAATCAGCGCGTATCGTCGGGGATGTAATTGGTAAATACCATCCACACGGTGACAGCGCGGTTTACGAAACGATGGTCCGGATGGCACAGGATTTCAGCTACCGTTATATGCTCGTTGACGGTCACGGCAACTTCGGTTCGGTTGATGGCGATGCAGCAGCTGCAATGCGTTACACCGAATCCAGAATGTCGAAAATCGCCATGGAAATGCTGCGCGATCTGAACAAAAACACGATTGATTACAAAGAAAACTATGACGGCCAGGAAAAAGAACCGATTGTCTTGCCTAGCCGATTCCCGAACTTGCTGGTTAACGGTACGTCAGGGATTGCAGTAGGAATGGCAACGAACATTCCACCCCATCATTTGGGCGAAACGATTGACGCAGTTTTAGCATTGGCTGAAAACTCGGCGATTAGCACAGAAGAATTGATGGAATTCCTGCCAGGCCCTGATTTCCCGACAGGCGGGATTATCCTTGGGCGGAGCGGCATCCGCCGCGCTTATGAAACTGGTAAAGGGTCTGTTCTGATCCGTTCTGTTGTTGAAATCGAAACAAAACCGAATGGCAAAGAAGTCATTCTGGTGCACGAACTTCCTTATCAGGTCAATAAAGCCCGTTTGATTGAAAAAATTGCGGAGCTTGTGCGCGACAAGAAAATTGACGGCATCACCGATCTTCGCGATGAATCCGACCGCAACGGCATGCGGATTGTCATCGAAGTCCGCCGCGATGCAAGTGCCAGCGTATTATTGAATAACCTCTATAAACAAACGGCGATGCAGACAAGCTTCGGCATCAATATGCTTGCATTGGTCGACGGCCATCCAAAAGTTCTTGGATTGAAAGAAGTTCTCTACCATTACTTAGAACACCAAAAAGTGGTGATTCGCCGCCGTACGCAATTCGATTTGACGAAAGCGGAAGACCGGGCACACATTTTGGAAGGCCTGCGTATTGCGCTTGACCATATCGATGCGATCATCGCATTGATCCGTGGTTCCCAGACGGCGGAAGAAGCCCGCAACGGCTTGATGAACGATTTCAATTTATCGGAACGCCAGTCCCAAGCTATTTTGGATATGCGTCTGCAGCGTTTGACTGGCCTGGAGCGAGACAAAATCGAAGAAGAATATCAAGCGCTTATTAAGCTGATTGATGAGCTTCGTGAGATTTTGGCGAATGAATACCGCATCCTTGAAATCATCCGTGAAGAATTGACTGAAGTGAAAGAACGTTTCAGCGATGACCGCAGAACAGAAATTACGACAGGCGGCGCTGAAATGTTCGAAGATGAAGACTTGATTCCGAGAGAGGCGTCTGTTATTACATTGACGCATAATGGCTACGTTAAACGCCTGCCAGCGAATACGTACCGCAGCCAGAAACGCGGAGGGCGCGGCGTACAAGGAATGGGTACGAACGACGATGATTTCGTTGAACACCTTCTATATACGTCAACGCATGATACAATCCTGTTCTTTACGAGCAAAGGGAAAGTGTATCGCAAGAAAGGCTATCAGATTCCTGAATATGGACGGACTGCGAAAGGCTTGCCTTTAGTCAATTTGCTGGAAATCAGCAAAGACGAGAAAGTGACAGCGGTAATCCGTGTCGAAGAATTCAAGGACGATGATTTCTTCTTCTTTACAACACGCGATGGCGTCAGCAAGCGGACACCGGTTTCTAATTATGCCAATATCCGCCAGAACGGCTTGATAGCGATCAGCCTGCGTGAAGAAGATGAATTGATTTCCGTGAAGCTGACGGACGGCAACCAGGAGATGGTGATCGGAACGCGTGATGGCGCATTGATCCGTTTCCCGGAAACGGACATCCGCAGCATGGGCCGGACAGCAAGCGGCGTGCGAGGCATCCGTCTGCGTGAAGGCGACAGTGTCGTCGGCATGGAAATCCTTGAGCCGGGAGACAATATTCTTGTTATCACTGAAAAGGGTTATGGCAAGCAGACGAAAGAATCCGAGTACCGCGTGCAGTCAAGGGGCGGTATGGGGATCCGGACGTGCCAGATCACTGACAAGAACGGACCGCTTGTCGCGGTGCGAACAGTTAATGGAACTGAAGACATCATGCTGATCACGATCAAAGGCATCCTGATCCGCATGGACGTCAATGATATTTCTACGACTGGAAGAAGCACGCAAGGCGTCCGCTTGATCCGTCTGTCAGAAGATGAGACGGTGGCAACCGTGGCCCGCGTGAAGAAAGATATCGAAATTCCGGAAGACGCTGAAGAAATGGAAGCGGAGATGGATGAAGCACTTATTGAAGAAAGTGCTGGAGCAGACGTCTACGCAGAAGATGAAGCAGTGGCTAATGAAACAATCGATGATGTAGAAGAAACAACAGAAGACGACGAGTAATCTTCAAGCCCGCTGAGCGATCAGCGGGTTTTTATTTTGCCGAAATTCTGGCGCGTTTTTTGGAGTTCAAGCTGACGCGAAATTCTGAAAAGTTTCCTTAGCGAAAAAGAATTTACTGAATGAAGATTTTTTCTCAGAAAGTGTTGACGCGATTGAATGAGCGTGGTATATTTATCAAGTCGCCAATGAGCGCGGCACAAAAACATGAACCTTGAAAACTGAACAGCAAAACGTCAACAACACGCAACGGCCGCGCAAAACGGCCCGCGCAAAAATTACTGATCAGCTTCG